>JBIKKZ010000176.1:0-4059 GCA_044360095.1 Vulcanococcus sp.
AAGGGGTGCTGGTGGAGGGTGAGGAATTCGAACGGGTGCAGCCCCGCATCGAAGCCGAACTGGATGAGCGCGACCTCGGCGACGACTGAGGAGCCACCACCGTGACCAGCGCCACCCTCACCGATCTGCTGCAACCCGACTGGGTGGCCCAGGGCACCCTGGCGGAGCTCCCCCTGGATCAGCTGTTGGAGCGGGGCATCCGTGCCCTGGTGCTGGACGTGGACCGCACCCTGCTGCCCCACCGCGGCTCGGAGCTGCCGCCGGCCATGGAGCGCTGGCTGCGGCAGGCCCAAAGCCGCCTTCCCCTGCACCTGTTCAGCAACAACCCCTCCCGCAGCCGCATCGGGGGCGTCGCCGCCCGGCTGGGGGTGCCCTTCACCACCAGCGCCGGCAAACCGCGGCGCGGCGCCCTGCGGCGGGTGCTGGATGGGCTCAACCTGCCCGCATCCCAGGTGGCCCTGGTGGGCGACCGGGTGTTCACCGACGTGCTGGCGGGCAACCGCCTGGGGCTGTTCACGGTGCTGGTGAAGCCGGTGAATGCCCTGGGGGAACCTTGCCGCCACGACCGCTGGCAGCGGCTTGAGGTGCGGCTGGCGCGGCTCACGGGGGCACCGCTGGCCTGAGATGGGAACCCGCCGGGTGATCAAGGTGGGCACCAGCCTGCTGCGGGGCACGCCCGAGCGCGGCACCGAGGCGGTGATCGGCGGCCTGGCGGACAGCCTCTGCGGGCTGTGGCGCCGGCAGGAGCCGGTGGTGCTGGTGACCAGTGGCGCCGTGGGCCTGGGCTGCCATGCCCTCGGCCACGGCCAGCGCCCCAGCGAGCTCGAGGCCCTGCAGGCCGCCGCCGCCGTGGGCCAGGGCCGCTTGATGACCCTCTACGACCAGGCCTTCGCCCGCCACGGCCGCTGCGTGGCCCAGGTGTTGCTCACCCGCAGCGACCTGGGTTCCCGCAACCGCTACCAGAACGCCTGCCGCACCTTCGAGCAGCTGCTGGCCTGGGGGGTGACCCCGGTGATCAACGAAAACGACACCCTGGCCACCGAGGAGTTGCGCTTCGGCGACAACGACACCCTCTCGGCCCTGGTGGCGGTGGCGGTGGGCGCCGATGAGCTGGTGCTGCTCACCGACATCGACAGCCTCTACAGCGGCGATCCGCGCAGCGACGCCGAGGCGCGGCCGATCCCCGTGGTGAACAGCCTGGCGGAACTGGAGGCCCTTAGCGGCGCCGCCAAGGGCGGGGGCCGCTGGGGCACCGGCGGCATGACCACCAAACTGGCGGCCGCGCGCATCGCCACCGCCAGTGGCATCCAGGTGCGCCTGGCCGATGGCCGCGACCCCCAGGTGCTGGAGCAACTGCTGGCTGGCGAGGCGGTGGGCACCCTGTTCCGCGCCAGCGAGACCCCTCTCAGCAACCGCAAGGGCTGGCTGGCCCATGCCTTGGTGCCCAAGGGCTCGATCACCGTGGATGCCGGCGCCGAACGGGCCCTGCTGCGGCGGGGGGCCTCGCTGCTGGCCGCCGGGGTGCACGGCCTCGAGGGTGAGTTCACCCGCCACGATCCGGTGCGGGTGCTCAGCCTCGATGGGCGCGAACTGGCCCGCGGCCTCAGCGCCATGGACAGCGGCGAGCTGGAGCGCTGCAAAGGGCAGCGCGGCTTGGTGGTGCACCGCGATCAACTGGTGCTGATCCCCTAGCCAGCGGCCCTACGATCCGCCCGACGGCCCGGGGTTCCATGCGCTTCAGCGACCTGCTCAACCGCCTCAGCGAAGTGCAGGCCAGCGGTGGACTGGGCAGCGCAGCCCTGGCCCACCACCTGGGCCCCGACCCGGAGCTGCAATCCGCCGCCGCCCTCGACCAGGCCCAGGCGGGGCAGCTGAGCTTCCTGGAGCCGGGCAATGCCCTGGCGGCGGCCCTGGCCGCCAGCCGGGCCACGGCGCTGCTGCTGCCCGCCAAAGGGGAGGAGGCCGCCGCCCTGCAGGCCCAGGCCAGCGCCGCCGGCATGGCCTGGATCGCCCTGGCGGATCCGCGGCTCGGGTTTGCCGAAGCCCTCGATGCCCTCTACCCCCGCCAAGCCAAGCCCCCCGGGATCCACGGCTCCGCCGTGGTGGACCCCTCCGCCGTGGTGGGCATGGGCAGCCATGTGGGCGCCTTCAGCGTGATCGGGGCCCAGGTGCAGATCGGCAGCGGCTGCACCATCCACCCCCATGTGGTGATCTACGACGACGTGCAGATCGGCGACGGCTGCGAGCTGCATTCCGGCGCCGTGCTGCACCCCGGTGCGCGCCTCGGCTGCGGCTGTGTGGTGCATTCCAACGCCGTGGTGGGCAGCGAAGGCTTCGGCTTTGTGCCCACCGCCAGCGGTTGGCGCAAGATGCCCCAGACCGGCCTGGTGGTGTTGGAGGACGGCGTGGAGGTGGGCTGCGGCAGCACCATCGACCGCCCGTCGGTGGGCGAAACCCGCATCGGGGCCGGCACCAAGATCGACAACCTGGTGCACGTGGGCCATGGCGTGACCACCGGCAAGGGCTGCGCCCTGGCGGCCCAGGTGGGCATCGCCGGCGGAGCGCGCCTCGGCAACGGCGTGATCCTGGCGGGCCAGGTGGGGCTGGCCAACAAGGCCGTGATGGGCGACCGCTCGATCGCCTCCTCCAAATCGGGCATCCACGGCGAAGTGGCCGCCGGCGAGGTGGTGAGCGGCTACCCCGCCATCCCCAACCGGCTCTGGCTGCGCTGCTCCGCAGCCTTCAACAAGCTGCCCGAGCTCACCAAGGCCATCCGCCAGCTGGACAAGGGGCGCACCCCCTGAGGGGGCCCGCACCGGCACGTAGCCTCGCGCCACGCCTGCGCACACCGGATCCCCCGGGGCACCTCCACCATGACCAGCTACCGGATCACCCTGCTCCCCGGCGATGGCATCGGGCCGGAGATCACGGCGGTGGCACGGCAGCTGCTGGATGCGGTGAGCCACCGCCACGGCTTTGAGCTGATCTACAACGAGCAGCCCATGGGCGGCTGCGCCATCGATGCCACCGGCGAGCCCCTGCCCGCCAGCACCCTGGAGGCCTGCCGCCAGGCCGATGCGGTGCTGCTGGCGGCCATCGGCTCCCCCCAATACGACGCCCTGCCACGGGAGCAGCGGCCGGAAACCGGCCTGCTGGGGCTGCGGGCCGGCCTGGGGCTGTTCGCCAACCTGCGGCCCGTGAAGATCATTCCGGCCCTGATCGACGCCTCCACCCTCAAGCGCGAGGTGATCGAGGGGGTGGATCTGCTGGTGGTGCGGGAACTCACCGGCGGCGTGTACTTCGGCACCCCCAAGGGGCGGGTGGAGGCCGAGGGCCGCATCCGCGGCTTCAACACCATGGCCTACTTCGACGACGAGATCGACCGCATCGCCAAGGTGGGCTTCGACCTGGCCCAACAGCGCAGCGGCCGCCTCTGCAGCGTGGACAAGGCCAACGTGCTGGACGTGAGCCAGCTCTGGCGCGACCGGGTGGAGGCCCTGCACGCCGCCAGTTACCCCAACGTGGAGCTGAGCCACATGTATGTGGACAACGCCGCCATGCAGCTGGTGCGCAACCCGCGCCAGTTCGACGTGCTGCTCACCAGCAACCTGTTCGGCGACATCCTCAGCGATGAGGCCGCCATGCTCAGCGGCTCCATCGGCATGCTGCCCTCGGCGTCGTTGGGAGCGAGCGGGCCGGGCCTGTTTGAGCCCATCCACGGCTCCGCCCCCGACATCGCCGGGCAGGACAAGGCCAACCCGATGGCCATGGTGCTGAGCGCCGCCATGCTGCTGCGGGTGGGGCTGAACCAGGAGGCCGCCGCCGCGGCGCTGGAGCAGGCGGTGGACCGGGTGCTAACCCAGGGCCTGCGCACCGGTGATCTGATGGCTGAGGGCTGCACCCTGGTGGGCTGCCGCGCCATGGGGGATCACCTGCTGGCGGCCCTGGAGGGCTGAGCCGGGGCCGGCGACCTGCCAAAATCGCCGCAGTTCTGCGGATCCTGCGCATGTCGAAGCGTCACCCGGTTGTGGCTGTCACCGGTTCTTCCGGCGCAGGAAC
>JBIKKZ010000020.1:0-13013 GCA_044360095.1 Vulcanococcus sp.
AGGTCGGCGCGCCGATCATTGGTGCGATACACGGAGCGGGCCAACTCAATGAAGGCCTGCTCGAAGCGGCGTTGGCGCTCCTGCTCGCGGATGGCGTCTTCGATCTCCCACAGCTGACCATTCACCTCCAGCAGCTGGGCTTCCAGGGCCGGATCCAGCGCCACACCGGTGGCGGCAAGGGCCCCCTCAAGCAGCTGCAACTCCCGCTGCACATGGCCCAGGGCATCGCCCTGCAGGTGATTGGCCTTGATCTGCAGGATCGTGATCTTGTCGACCAGCTCCCCCAGCGACACCGGGATCGAAATCAGCATGGGGGGATGGCTCCGCTGCGGATCTGGGCCTCCAGATTGGCGGCCACGGCCTGGATCAGTCCAGCCCAGTCGCCAGCACGGGCCTGACGCCACAGCCGCACGCTCGGGTACCAGAAGCTGCCGTTGCCCTCGAGCCCCCAGCGCCACTCGGGGATGGCCTTGAGCAGCACCCAAGTGGGGCAACCCAGACCAGCGGCCAGGTGCACCATCGCCGAATCGGCACTGATCACCAGGTGGCACTGCTCAGCAATCGCCGCCATGTCATCGAAGGCCCAGGCGTCGTCCATGGCCGCCTGGGCGCAGCTGAAGCGGTCGCGGAAGCCGCACGATGCCACCTGCTCCATGCCAGGCCCCCGCTGCAGCGACACCAGCGTCAGCTGCGGAATTGCCGCCAGGGGGGCCAGCAGCTCCAGCGGCAGCGAGCGGCCCCGCAGGCTGGTGGTTTCGTGGGCGGGGTCCCCCTGCCAATGCAAACCCACCCGGATGGGCCCCGGATCATCCGCCGCCGCCAACACCGCAGCCCAGCGCTGCCGCGCCTCCGCCGAAGGCTGCAGGGGCGGCAACGCGGGCAACGGCTGGGTGGGTTCGATCCCCAACCGCCCGGGCAGCGACAGCAACGGCAACCAACGCCCCCGCCGCAGCCCCGGCAGCTCGGCATGGGGCACCACCCGATCCGCCAAGCCGGCTCGCTCCGCCAGGGGCGCCAACTTCTCCTGCACGCTCAACAGCACCGAACACCCCTGGCGCTGGCGCAGCAGCGGCGCCAGGCGCATGAACTGCAGGCTGTCCCCCAGGCCCTGCTCACTCACGAGCACCAGCGGCTCCTGGGCGGGCAGCAGCGATCCATCCCACAGCGGCAGGGGGGGAATGGCGTGGGGCCGAATCGGCTCGGCGATGGCGGAGCGGTACTCGTACTGCCGCAACCCGCGGCGGTAATCCCCCTGCAGCAGCAGCGGGTGCGCGAGGTTCCAGTGGGCCTCCACGTAGCTGGGGTCGGCCGCCAGGGCGCGCTCGTAGAGGGCGATTGCCTCCTGCAGCGCCCCGCCCTGGCTGCGCAGGTTGGCCAAGTTGGTGAGGGCCTGGGGGTAGGCGGGATCCAGGGCCACAGCCGCTTCAAAGCAAGCCTCCGCGGGCTGCAGCGCACCGCGCTGCACCAGCACCTGCCCCAGGTTGTTGTGCACCACCGGATCGTCGGGGCGCAGGGCCAGGGCCTGCCGCAACAGGGGCTCCAGGTCGTCGGTGCGCCGCTGCAGGCTGAGCAAGGCCGCCAGGTTGGTGTACACCGCCGGGTTGGTGCTTTGGCGCTGCACCAGCAGCCGGTAGGCGCGCTCCGCCCCCTCCCAATTGCCCGCCTCCAGGCTGCGCTGGGCCCGCTGCTCCAGCTGACGCTCCTGGCGCTGGGCCGCCCCGCGGGAGGCGCCGCCGCCGCCGGCCCCAAACCCCTGGGAAGGCGCCATCTCCGGTTAGTCCCCCTGGGCGGGGTTGACCCCGAGCGCCTGCACCAGGGCCTCCGCCACGCCGCCGGCCTCCAGCAGCTGCAGGTCGAGGCCGGCGGCCAACCGCGACAGGCCGCTGCCCCGCGGCACCACCGCCCGGCGGAACCCCAGCCGCGCCGCCTCCTGCAGCCGTTGCTCCAGTTGGCTGACGGGCCGCAGCTGCCCCCCCAACCCCAGTTCGCCGATCAACACGGTGCCGGGGGGCAGGGTGAGGTCGCGGTAACTGGCCACCACGGCCGCGGCCACCCCCAGATCCGCGGCGGGCTCCTCCACCTCCAGGCCGCCGGCCACCGCCAGGTAGCAATCAAACCGCGACAGGGGCAGCCCCAGGTGCTTCTCCAGCACCGCCAGGATCTGGTGCAGGCGGTTGGTGCCGATGCCCGTGGCGGTGCGCCGCGGGCTGGCGTAGCTGGTGGTGCTCACCAGGGCCTGCAGGTCCACCACCAGGGGCCGGGTGCCCTCACAGGCCACGATCGTGGCGGTGCCGGCGCTGGGCTCATCGCTGCCCAGAAACAACTCACTGGGGTTGAGCACCTCCGCCAGCCCCTGGCCGCGCATCTCGAACACCCCCAGTTCGTGGGTGGCGCCGAAGCGGTTCTTCACCGCCCGCAGCAACCGGTGGCTGGCATAGCGGTCGCCCTCAAAGGTGAGCACCGCATCCACCAGGTGCTCCAGCACCTTCGGCCCCGCCAGCATCCCCTCCTTGGTCACGTGGCCCACCAGCAGCAGGGCCGTGTCCTGCCGTTTGGCGATCCGCGCCAGGGCGGCGGCGCACTCGCGCACCTGGGCCACCGAGCCGGGGGCGCTGCCCAGCTCGCCATCGTGCAGGGCTTGGATGCTGTCGATCACCGCCACCGCTGGCCGCAGGGCCTCCAGCTCCTGCAGCACCAGCTCCAGGTCGGTTTCCGACAGCAGCTGCAGCCCGGGCCCCTCCGTGGCGCTGGTGCCCTGCTGCTCCGCCAGGCGGCGCCAGCGCAGCTTCACCTGCTGGGCCGACTCCTCGGCGCTCACGTAGAGCACCGAATGGCGCTGGGCCATGGCCTGGGCGCTCTGCAGCAACAGGGTGCTCTTGCCAATGCCCGGGTCGCCCCCCAGCAACACCAGCGAACCGGGCACCAAACCACCGCCGAGCACGCGGTCGAGCTCGCCGTAGCCGCTCTGCAACCGTTGCAACGGCCGCTCCCCCACCGCCTGAATCGGCTCGGAGCGGCGCGGCTGGGAGGGCATCGCCGCATCGGCCGCGGCGGCCACGGGGCGGCGACGGCGGCTGTCGGCGGCGGGGGCCGCCTGCTCCACCAGGGCATTCCAGCTGCCGCAGCTCGGGCAACGGCCAAAGAACTGACGGCTCTGGGCGCCGCAGCTCTGGCAGACGTAGGTGCTGGTGGCCCGGGCCAAAACGATGTATGAAGAAAGGTGGCTGCCGCCGAATGCGGGGGCCTGACGACCTTTCAGTAGGTCGATCTACTTAACCCGTCTATCCACAGTGGCGCAATGACGGCCTCCACCGCCACCTCCACATCCCCGGGCTCCGCGGCCAAGGAAACGATCCTCGTCGTCGACGACGAGGCCAGCATCCGCCGCATCCTGGAGACACGCCTATCGATGATCGGCTACCAGGTGATCACCGCCAGCGACGGTGAAGAAGCCCTGGACGCCTTTCGCCGCACCGAGCCCGACCTGGTGGTGCTCGACGTGATGATGCCCAAGCTCGATGGCTACGGCGTCTGCCAGGAGCTGCGCAAGGAATCAGACGTGCCGATCGTGATGCTCACGGCCCTCGGCGATGTGGCCGACCGCATCACCGGCCTGGAACTGGGCGCCGACGACTACGTGGTGAAGCCGTTCAGCCCCAAGGAGCTCGAGGCCCGCATCCGCTGCGTGCTGCGCCGGGTGGAAAAGGAGAGCGGCGGCGCCGGCATCCCCAACTCCGGCGTGATCCAGGTGAGCGACCTGCGCATCGACACCAACAAACGGCAGGTGTACCGCGGCGAGGAGCGCATCCGCCTCACCGGCATGGAGTTCAGCCTGCTGGAGCTGCTGGTGGGCCGCAGCGGCGAACCGTTCAGCCGCGGTGAAATCCTCAAGGAGGTGTGGGGCTACACCCCGGAACGTCATGTGGACACCCGGGTGGTGGATGTTCATATCTCCCGGTTGCGCTCCAAACTGGAGGACGATCCGGCCAACCCCGAGCTGATCCTCACGGCCCGGGGCACCGGGTATCTGTTCCAGCGCATCGTTGAAGCCGTTGCCCCCGAAGCCCTCTGACGTTCCCGGCCCCGGCCCCAGCCAGCGCCGCAGCCGTCCGCGGGCGATTCGCCGCCTGGTGATTTGGTACCGCCGCAATGCGGCGGTCACCAGCCTGGTGGACACGGCCACCAGCGCCGGCTCCGCCGCCGGGTCCATGGCCGGCAACGCCCTCAGCACCGCTGGCTCGGTGGCCGGTGCGGCGGGCAGCGTGGCGGGTGCCGCCGCCAACGTGGCCGGTGCGGCAGCCAACACGGTGCTGCAACCGCTGGTGTTCGACCCGCTGCGCCGGCTGCAACGGGGGGTGGGCGGCAGCGAAGGCACCCCCATCAGCGACGCCGATCGCCTCTGGGTTGCGGTGGATGGCATGGGGGGCGACCACGCCCCCGGCCCGATCCTGGAGGGCTGCCTCAAGGCGGTGCAGCTGCTGCCGCTGCGGGTGAAATTCGTGGCGGAGGCCGCGGCCGTGGCCACGGCCGTGGCCGAGATGGACCTGGGGGAGGCCCTGGCGGCCGCCCAGGGGGAGGGGCTGCTGGAGCTGGTGCCCAGTGGCGTGTCCGTGGGGATGGACGAGGAGGCCACGGTGGTGCGGAAGAAGCGCGACGCCAGCATCAACCTGGCCATGGATCTGGTGAAGGAGGGATCCGCCACCGCCGTGTACTCCGCCGGCAATTCCGGCGCCGTGATGGCGTCGGCGATCTTCCGCCTGGGGCGGCTCAAGGGCATCGATCGTCCCGCCATCGGCGCCCTGTTCCCCACCAAGGACCCCGAGCAGCAGGTGCTGGTGCTGGATGTGGGCGCCAACATGGACTGCAAGCCCGCCTACCTGCACCAGTGGGCCCTGCTGGGCAACATCTACAGCCGCGACGTGCTGCAGGTGGCCCGGCCCCGCATCGGCCTGCTGAACATCGGCGAAGAGGAGTGCAAGGGCAACGAACTGGCCCTCAAGACCCACCCGCTGATGGTGGCCGAGCAACGCTTCCAGTTCGCCGGCAACTGCGAAGGCCGCGATGTGCTCTCCGGCGATTTCGACGTGGTGGTGTGTGACGGCTTCACCGGCAACGTGCTGCTGAAGTTCCTGGAGAGCGTGGGCAGCGTGCTGCTCGACGTGCTCAAGGCGGAACTGCCCCGCGGCCGCCGCGGCAAGGTGGGCTCCGCCTTCCTGATCAGCAACCTGCGGCGCATCAAGAAGCGGCTCGACCATGCCGAACACGGTGGCGCCCTGCTGCTCGGCGTGAATGGGGTCTGCGTGATCGGGCACGGCAGCAGCAAGGCCCTCTCGGTGGTGAGCGCCCTGCGGCTGGCCCATTCGGCCGCCAACCATCGGGTCATGGACGATCTGCAACGGCTCAGCGCTGAGGCTGGCGACACGGCGGAGTCGGCGGTTGCCTGTGGTTGACTGAACCCGTCGGTTGCACTGACCCGGTGACGCTGGGCCCGATGAGCACCTACGGCATGGCTCTGGTGGGCAGCGGCAGCGCCGTTCCCGCCGCCCGCGTCAGCAACACCCGCCTCAGCGAGCGGGTGGACACCAGCGACGAGTGGATCCGCAGCCGAACCGGCATCAGCGAGCGACGCATCTGCGGCCCCGATGAACCCCTGACCCCCCTGGCCACCCGTGCGGCAGAGGCGGCCCTGGCCCATGCCGGCTGGGCCCCGGAGGATCTCGACTTGATCCTGATGGCCACCTCCAGCCCCGACGACCTGTTCGGCACAGCGCCGCGGGTGCAGGGGGCCCTGGGGGCCAAGAACGCCGTGGCCTTCGACCTCACCGCCGCCTGCAGCGGCTTTCTGTTTGCCCTGATCACCGCCGGCCAATACCTGCGCAGTGGCGCCATGCGCCGCGCCCTGGTGATCGGCGCCGATCAGCTCAGCCGCTGGGTCGACTGGGACGACCGCACCACCTGCGTGCTGTTTGGCGATGGGGCCGCAGCCGTGGCGGTGGAGGCCTGCCCCGCCGAGCAGGACGGGCTGCTGGGCTTCCGCATGCGCTCCGACGGCAGCCGCAACGGTTGCCTCACCCTGGCCCAAACCGAATCGCACCACAGCGTGCTCAATGGCGTGGATGCCCAGATCGGCGGCTTCGCGCCCCTGCGCATGAACGGCCAGGAGGTGTACAAGTTCGCCGTGCGCGAGGTGCCCGCGGTGCTCAAGGACCTGCTGGAAACCACCGGCACCGACCCGGGCAACCTCAACTGGCTGCTGCTGCACCAGGCCAACCAGCGCATCCTCGATGCGGTGGCCGAGCGCTTCGCCATTCCCCAGGAGCGGGTGCTGAGCAACCTGGCCAGCTACGGCAACACCTCCGCCGCCACCATTCCGCTGATGCTCGATGAGGCCGTCAAGGACGGCCGCGTGCGCCCCGGCGATCTGATCGCCAGCAGCGGCTTCGGGGCGGGGCTCAGCTGGGGTGGCGCCCTGTTCCGCTGGAGCGGCCCCCAGGCAGCAGCGCCCTAATCTCCCCCGGACGTAGCAGCGCGCCGGCATGGGTATCGCCTGGGTCTTTCCCGGACAGGGGTCGCAGAAGCTGGCCATGGCGGAGCCCGTGCTCGAGCTGCCCGGGGCCCGGGAGCGCTTCGCCGCCGCCTCGGAGTTGCTAGGGCGCGACCTGCTGGCCATCTGCGCCGGCACCGCCGAGGGCGAACTGAGCGACCTCAACGACACCCGCAACACCCAGCCGGCGCTGTTCGTGGTCGAGTCGCTGCTGGTGGATGGGCTCAAGGCCCAGGGCCGCAACGCCAATCTGGTGGCGGGCCACAGCCTCGGGGAGCTGGTGGCCCTCTACGCCGCCGGGGTGTTCGACGCCGACACCGGGCTGCAGCTGATGAAGACCCGCAGCGAGCTGATGGCCAGCGCCGGCGGCGGCGCCATGACCGCCGTGATGGGCTTCGACCGCGGCCAGCTGGAGGAGCTGGTGGCCGCCACCGACGGGGTGGTGATCGCCAACGACAACAGCAGCGCCCAGGTGGTGCTCTCCGGCAGCCCCGAGGCGGTGGCCGCCGTGAGCGCTGCGCTCACCTGCAAGCGGGCCATCCCGCTGGCGGTGAGCGGCGCCTTCCACTCCCCGTACATGCAACAGGCCGCCGATGCCTTTGCCGCGGCCATCGCCGCGGTGCCCTTCGCCGATGCCGTGATCCCGGTGCTGAGCAACACCGACCCCACCCCGGAAACCAACGGGGAAGCCCTCAAGGAGCGGCTGCGCAGCCAGATGACCACCGGCGTGCGCTGGCGCGAAACCATGGAGCGCTTCAGCGCCGATGGCATCGCCACCGCGGTGGAGATCGGCCCGGGCAACGTGCTCAGCGGCCTGATCAAGCGCAGCTGCGAGGGCATCACCACCGCCCAGATCACCGGCTCCGCCGACCTGGGGCTGTGAACCGACCGGTGCAGGCGGTGAAACGGGTGCTGCGGCGCCGCCGCAAGCCGGCGGAACCGCCGGCCCTGCTGCGCACCCCCAAACCCAGCCTCACCTACCGGCTGGTGAGCTATCTGCTGGTGTTCCCCATCTACCGGCTGCTGTTCCGGGGCCGCACGGCGGGCAACACCAACGTGCCCCACGAGGGTGCCCTGGTGGTGGTCGCCAACCACGGCTCCCACCTCGACCCACCGCTGCTGGGCCATGCCCTGGGGCGGCCGGTGGCCTTCATGGCCAAGGCGGAGCTGTTCCGGGTGCCGCTGCTGGGCACGATCATCCGCGCCTGCGGGGCCTACCCCGTGGCCCGCGGCGCCAGCGACCGCGAAGCCATCCGCACCGCCACCGACCGCCTCGACCAGGGCTGGGCCACCGGGGTGTTCATCGATGGCACCCGCCAGGCCGATGGCCGCGTCAACAACCCCCAGCCTGGGGCGGCCCTGCTGGCGGCACGGGCCGGGGTGCCACTGCTGCCGGTGGCGATCATCAACAGCCACCGGGCCCTGGGCACCGGCTCGCGGCGGGCGCGGCTGCTGCCCATCCACATCCGCATCGGTACGCCGATCCCCGCGCCGGCCTCCCGCCGCCGCGCCGACCTGGACGCCGCCACCGCCGCCTGCCAGGCACAGATCAATGCCCTGCTGGATCAGGGCTTGATCAGCGAGGCTGCAGCGCTTCCAGCCACGGCCCAAAGCGCGCTGCCGCCCAGCCCCTGAGGTCACGGCCGGTGAGCACCCACAGGGCCGCCCGGGCGCCATCACCCCACACCTTGCTGCGGCCCTCCGGCAGGCAGCGGCTGCCGCAGGGCACGGGCACCGGGGTGAGGCTGATGCCGCGGCTGCCCGCCACCACACGGCCCACCAACAGGGCGCGGTCCATGTGGTCGCTGCTGGTCACCAGCAGCACATGGCGCACCTGGGCCCGCTTCAGCTCATCCACCAGCGAGGTGAAGTTGCTGAGGGTGTCGGTGGCGCGGTAGTCGAGCTGCACGCGGCGGGAATCGAGCCCCTGGCGGCCAAACAGCCAGTGGGCGTATTCAGGGTTGCTGCCGCCGCTCACCAGCACCGGCAGGCCATCGCGGCGGGCCAGGTCCGCCGCCACCCGCTCCCGTTCCACATCGCCGCCGAGCACCAGGATCATCTGGGGCGGCGGCACCGGCGGCAGCCAGAGGCCGCGGGTGAGCCACACCAGCGCGGCCGCCCCCAGCAACAGCCACAGGCGCCGGCCCCGCCGGCGCCGCCGCACACGGCGCACCGGCATCAGAGCCCCTCCACCGGACTGGTGGGGTAAAGCGGCAACACCGGTGCCCAGGGGCCGGGCAACTGGGCAGCCGCGGCCGCCTGACCCAGGGCCAGCAGCTCGGCGGTGTCCGCCTCCGGATCCACCAAGGCCGGCCGCCAGGGTTCCCCGGCTGGGGGGGGCTGCCAGGGCTGGGGCGTGCGGAACAGCCGCGGGGCCTGCAGCTCAGCCACCCCCCCCAGGGCCTCAGGCAGCGGCCCGTAGGCGCCGGCCACCGTGCCGCGGCGTGGCAGCTCCTGGGTGAGCCAGAAGCGCGGCACCCCCGCCAGCGGGGCACCGCCGAGGGCCAGCCGCCGGGCGATCAACAGGGGGCTGCTGAAGCCATGCAGGGGGATCCCCAACTGCTGGGCCAGGGTGCGGGCCAGCACCACCGTGAGCCGGGTGCCGGTGAACCCCCCGGGGCCCGTGGCCACCACAAGCCGCCCCAGCTGCCGCCAACGCTCCGCCGGCAGCAGCTGCTCCAGGCAAGGAAAGAGTTCGTTGGAGAGGCGCCGCCCCAGGGGAAAACTCGCCAGGCTGGGGGCCTCCGTGGCGCCCAGGGGCTGCAGGCCCACCGCCAAAGTGTCGCTGGAGCTGTGCAGGGCCAGCAGCAGGGGCTCGGCGCTCATGTGGGCACGGCCTGGTCCGGGCGGAGCCGCTGCCAGCGGCCCGGATCGGCGGCAAAGCTGCCGCAGGCGCGCACGTCCCACTCCACCCCCACCTGCCCCTGGGCCAAGGCCACCACCTGCACGTGAATGCGGGGCTCCTGTGGCGCAAACGCCGGTGCGGCGTTCAGATGGGGCACGCCATGCTGCCGCTCCACCGCGTGGTAGGCCTGGCACTGGTCCACCCAGCGGCAGTCCACGCAGATGCACATGCCAGGCGCCGCCGCCGCTGAAGCCATTGTGCCCCCTGCGGCCATCCCGGCCGAGGCCACGGCGCCGCAACTGGCGCAGCTGGCCTGGCGGCGGCTGCAGCCCCAGGCCTGGCCCCTGCCACCGGAGGCGTTCCCGGCCGGTGCCGCCCTGGTGGGCGGCGCCGTGCGCGACGCCCTGCTGGATCGCCTGCCCCAGCAGCCCGACCTCGACCTGGTGGTGCCGGAGGACGCCATTGCCCTCTGCCGCCAGCTGGGGCGGCGCCACGGCGGCAGCGTGGTAGTGCTGGATGCCGATCGCTCGATCGCACGGCTGGTGATCCAAGGCTGGAGCATCGATCTGGCCCGCCAGGAGGGCGACAGCCTCGAGCAAGACCTGCGCCGCCGCGACTACCGCCTCAACGCCATGGCCCTGCCCCTGGGGGCGGAGCCGCAGCTGCTGGACCCCCTGGAGGGCCTGAGCGACCTGCGCCGGGGGCAGCTGATGGCGGTGGCGGAGGCCAACCTGTTGGACGACCCGCTGCGGCTGCTGCGGGGCGTGCGGTTGGCCAGCGAACTGGGCTTTGCCCTGGAACCCCAAACCCAGCACTGGCTGGAGCACCACCACGCCTGCCTGGCGGCGGTGGCGGGGGAGCGGGTGCTGGCGGAGCTCGAGAAACTGGCGGCCAGCCCCGGCGGGGCCGCGGGGCTGCGGCAATGCCTGGCCTGGGGGCTGCTCGAGCCCTGGCGGGCCCCAGCCACCGGCACCAGCCCCCGGGCCGACGCCCTGCTGGAGGGGCTCGGGGCCGCTGCCATGGAGCGGCTGGGGCTGAGCCCGGCCGAGGTGCAGCAGGCCCTGCCGCTGGCGCGGCTGGCGGCGGTGCTGGATGGGACCGGCCTGCGGCGCCTGCGCAGCAGCCGCCGGCTGCAGCAGCGGGTGGAGCAGCTGCGCCGCTGGCGGCAACGGTTGGGGGCAGAGGCCCCCGCCCAGCGGGCGGAGGGGCTCTCGGAGTGGGAGCGGCTGCGGCTGCAGCGCGACCTGGAGGACGACCTGCCGGCCCTGCTGTTGGACTGGCCCACGGCCCCCGCCACCGCCTGGCTGGCGCGCTGGCGCAACCCCGATGACCCGCTGTTCCACCCGCGGGCCGCCATCGACGGGCTCACCCTGCAGCGGGAACTGGGGTTGCCGGCCTCGCCGCGGCTGGGGGCCCTGCTGCAACACCTGATGCAATTGCGGGCCTTTGGGCGGCTGCAGGGCCGCCTGGAGGCCCTGGAGGCGGCCCAGCGGTGGCTGGCCGCCCACCCGGTGGACAGCAAAGCGGCACCGCGCCGTGGTTAACTTTCCGTGCAAAGGCGTTACTCAACGACCTCAAACACGCCAGGCCTGCATGGGTCCTCGGTGCTGCGAGCGGCGCAACGGAAGCGGTCATTGCGGATCCTGCAGGTGAATCTGCAGACGAACCAGCACCTGAATCTGCGGCTCAATCTGCAGCTGACTTCCTGAGCACATCGCGTTCAACAACCATCCCCATCCAGGCTCCCCTGGGTTCACGGGCTGGTTGTGAAGCCCGCGCCCCACACACCTGGCAACACCTCTTTTTCCCTGTCCTGATCCCCATGAGCATTCGCCTCTACGTCGGCAACCTGCCGCAGAGCTTTGACACCCAAGAGCTCGATGCCCTGTTTGCCAGCGTGGGGGAAGGGATCCGCTTCAAGGCGGTGCAAGACCGCGAAACCGGCGCCGGCCGCGGGTTTGGCTTCGCCAACGTCGACACCGACGCGCTGGCCGATGCGGTGATCGAACAGCTCAACGGCCGCGACTTCGGCGGCAACGCCCTGCGGGTGGAGCGCTCCGAGCGCCGCGATGAGCGCCGCAGTGGCCCCAACGACCGCCGCCCCGCCACCGCTGGCAACGCCGTGGCCCGCAAGGCCGTCAACAAGGTGGTGCACCGCGACGACGTGGAAGCCGGCGCCCCCGACCCCCGCTGGGCCGGCGAACTGGCCAAGCTCAAGGGCCTGCTCGACGGCCAGAAAGCAGCCGTCTGATTGGCGATGCAGGAAGGCAGCTGGTCCTGGGGCAAGCACCGGATCAGCTACCTGCGCGTGTCGCCCCCCGGCGCCGGCCCTCCCCCCGGGAGGGCTGTGCTGTGTGTGCACGGCTTCGGCGCCTCCAAGCGCCACTGGCGCCACAACCTCACCGCCCTGGCCAACGGAGCTGAGGTGTACGCCATCGATCTGCTGGGCTTTGGCGCCAGCGCCAAACCGCCCTCGCAGCTGGCGGGGGAAGCGGCCATCAGCGACAGCGTGCGCTACTGCTTCGACCTCTGGGCGGAGCAACTGGTGGCCTTCACCAACGAGGTGATCCAACCCAACCTGGGGCAAGGCCCAGCCGTCGCCCTGCAGCTGATTGGCAATTCGATCGGCGGCGTCGTGGCCCTCAACACCGCCCGGCTGCTGGAGCAGCGGGGCAGCCCCGCCAAGCAGGTGATCCTGATCGACTGCGCCCAGCGGGAACTCGACATCAAACGCCTGGCGGAGCAACCCTGGAGCGCCCAGCTGGGGCGGCCGCTGTTGATGGCCCTGGTGCGGCAGCGCTGGTTGATCGGCAGCCTGTTTCGGCTGCTGGCCCGGCCGGCGGTGGTGCGGCAGGTGCTGCAGCAGGCCTACCCCAGTGGCGGCCATGTGGATGCCGAGCTGGTGGAGCTGTTGGTGCAGCCCAGCCGCGACCCCGGTGCCAGCGAAAGCTTTCGCGGCTTCGTGAATCTGTTTGACGACTGGCTGGCCCCCCAACTGCTGGAGCAGCTGGCCACCCCGGTGCGGATGCTCTGGGGCGAGGCCGATCCCTGGGAACCGGTGGCGGAGGCGGAGCGCTGGCGGCAGGCCTTTGCCTGCATCCAGGCGCTCACGGTGCTGCCCGGGCTGGGGCACTGCCCCCACGACGAAGCCCCCGAGCAGGTGAACCCGATCCTGAGGCACTGGTTGGAGCTGGGCTGGGGCTAGCGGGCCTGGGCGATCACAAACGAGCGCGGCAGGTCCAGCAGCTTGCCGGCGGTGGGCACATAGGCGCGGTGGTTGAACACGTCGTAGTCGAGCTCTTCGATCGCATCGAGAATGCCCCGGTAGAGCCGCAGCGAGGCCCACACCGGCCAGCGGGCATCGGGGGCCAGCCAGCGCACCCCCGCCTCGGAACGGGCGAACCAGTCGCGGGCGCGGGCCACCTGGAAGCGCATCAGGGCGCGCCAGGCGTCGTTGAGGGTGCCGGCCAGCAGCTCCGCTTCGCTGTAGCCGAAGCGATCCAGGTCCTCCTGGGGCAGGTAGATGCGGCCGCGGCCGCGGTCTTCACCCACATCGCGCAGGATGTTGGTGAGCTGGTTGGCGATGCCCAGGGCCACGGCCGCCTCGCTGGTGTCGGGGGGCTC
>JBIKKZ010000177.1:0-4054 GCA_044360095.1 Vulcanococcus sp.
GGTAGCGGGCCATGTAGCTGTTGATCAAGGCCCGGGCGTCGGTTTCGGAGGCGGAGCGGCCGGGGTCATCGGCGGCCAGCCCCAGGGTGCTGAGCAGGGAGTCGGCCACGGCCACCGTGTCCTCCACGTAGTTGCCGCTGATCGGGCCGGCGGCACCGGAGCAGGCGGTGAGCAGCAACGACAGGCCCAGGCACAGCACCAGGCAGCTGCCCAGGAGCGTTTGCAGGGCTCCTGTGGCGGCTGCTCTGATCCGTTGCCATCCAGCCGCCATGGGTCCCGTTCGGTTGTTGCGGATCCTAGGGGCCCCCTGGGCGCGCAGCCCTAGGCCGCCAGCAGACCCCGCCGCTCCACCGCCAGCTGCTCGAGCAGCAGCGGCTGCAGGTCAGCCACCGCCAGATCGCGGCGCGCACCACCGGCCCGCTGCACCAGCTCCACCTGGCCATCGGCCGCCCCGCGGCCCACCACCACCCGCCAGGGGATCCCCAGCAGGTCGGCGTCCTTGAACTTGACGCCAGCGCGCTCGCTGCGGTCGTCGAACAGCACATCCACGCCGGCGGCCTGCAGCTCGCCGTAGAGCTGCTCCGCCAGCACCAGCTGGGCGGGCTCGGCCGCGTTGGCCACCACCACAATCACCTCGAAGGGGGCGATGGCGGTGGGCCAGCAGATGCCGTTGGCGTCGTGGTGCTGCTCCACGGCGGCCTGGGCCAGGCGCGACACGCCGATGCCGTAGCAGCCCATCCACAGGGGCTCCTCATGGCCGGCCTCGGTGGTGAAGGTGGCCTCCAGGGCGGCGGAATACTTGCGGCCCAACTGGAAGATGTGACCCACCTCAATCCCGCGGCTGGCCTCCAGCACCTGGGAGGGGTCGTGCCGGCAGCGGTCGCCCGGCTGGGCGGCCCGCAGGTCGAGGCCTTCAGGGGCTGGGCAGAGCCCCCCCCAACTGGCACCGGTCAGGTGCTGGTCGCGGGTGTTGGCGCCGCACACAAAAGCCTCCAGGGCGGTGGCGGTGGCATCCGCCAGCCTCAGGAAGCGGGGCCGCAAGCTGCGGGCCCCCGCCAGCACCTCATCGGCCAGCTGAGGGCCCAAGGTGCCGAAGGGCAGGTCGGTGAGGCCTTCGCGAGCGGCGGCCTCCGGGGTGAGCGGCCCCAGCTCCAGCAGGGTGCCGTGCTCGGCGCCACAGCGGCCGCTGACGGCATTGGCCAGCTTCACCTCATTGAGCTGTTGGTCGCCCCGCAGGCTCACCAGCAGCGGCTGCTGGCAGCCGTCTTCAAACCGGGCCAGCAGCAGCAACACCTTCACCACCTGGGTGGGGTCGATGCCATGGGCAGCGCTGAGCTGCTCAATGCTGGTGGCACCCGGGGTGGCCAGGGGCTCACCGGCGCCCCCCTGGCGAACCCCACCGGGCAGGGCCACGGCCTCGGGCGCCAGGGAGACGGCCCGCTCTTGGTTGGCGGCGTAGGAGCCGTCGCCACTGGCGAGGATCAGGTCTTCGCCGGCGTCGGCGGTCACCATGAACTCCTGGCTGGCGGAGCCGCCGATGGCGCCGCTGTCGGCCTCCACCGCCACCGCCCGCAGGCCGCAGCGGCTGAAGATGCGCCGGTAGGCCTGGTCCATGGCGCCATAGGTGGCCTTCAGGCAGGCCTCGTCGGCGTGGAAGGAATAGGCGTCCTTCATGATGAACTCGCGCCCCCGCATCAGGCCAAACCGCGGCCGGATCTCATCGCGGAATTTGGTCTGGATTTGGTAGAGGTTCACCGGCAGCTGCCGGTAGGAGCGCAGCAGATCCGCCGCCAGGGCGGTGATCACCTCCTCATGGGTGGGGCCCAGCCCCAGCTCGCGGCCCTGGCGGTCCTCCAGGTGGAACATGATCCCCTCGCCATCGGTGTAGCCGGCCCAACGGCCACTGCGCTGCCAAAGCTCGGCGGGCTGCAGCTGGGGCAGCAGGGTTTCCAGGGCGCCGGTGGCGTTGAGCTCCTCGCGCACCACGGCGGAGATCTTCTGCAGCACCCGCCAAAGCAGGGGCAGGTAGGCGTAGATGCCACTGCCCACGCGGCGGATGTAACCGGCCCGCAGCAACAGCTTGTGGGAGGGGATCTCCGCTTCGGCCGGGTCGTCCCGAAGCGTCACCAGCATCAGGCGGGAGACGCGCATGGAACCTGGGGCAAACGGTGAGGCCGGAAGCTACCACCGAGGTTTGCGGCGACCGCCTGAGAAAGCGCCACAGCCACGGCGGAAAAGAACAAAAAATTCCAGTTCTCCAGAGAAAACTCTGCTAGCTTCCGCCAATAAGTCCCAGTTGTCGCAGACCGATCTCATGAGCACCCATGCAATGGCGTCGGGCCTGATGGCGTCTGGTCTGGGTGCTGCACTGGGCGGCGGGTTGGGCGGGGCCCTCGGCTCCGCTGCCGAAGCCGCCGCCAACAGCGCCGAATCCGCCGAAAACTTGATCGGCATCGATGAGGTTCAGCGCAGCCTCAACCGCTCACGCGCCTCGGTGTACCGCTACACCAACACCGACCCCCGCAACCTCAACCCGGCCTTCAACCCGCGCAAGCTCAATCCGGAATACCGCAGCGACCAGAAGGAGCCGCTGATGTTCCACCCCAATGAGGTGGCCCGGTTTGCCCGCGATGTGCTGCGCATCAAGGAAGTCACCGTGGAGGTGCTCAATTCCCCCTCCACCGCCACCCAGCAATTGCTGGGCTCAATCCTTGAGGAGCTGCGGACCATCCGCGGCCTGCTCAGCAGCGCCGGCACCACCAGCGACCTGGACGCCCGCCGCGAACAGCACGACCAGGCCCGCCCTGCCGCCTGATTTCCGACAGCTCGTTAGGCTGATTAGGGCCCGCATTGGGCCAAGCGACCATGGAATCCGACTCTTCAGACCCCCCTCCCCGAACCGGCGCTCCCGGCCCCATCACCGACGGCAACGGTGACACCGGCCAGGAGCCCTTCGATTCAAGCGGCATCTCCAGCAGCCTCTTCCACACGGCCGCACCACTGCTGGGGTTGCTGCTCGGGATCTGCACCCTGACCCTGCCCCTGGCCGGCGTGATCACCGACCGCGGCCCTACGGAGGCGCCAGCGGGGCTGACCACCGCCAAACAGCCGTAAGTCTCAGGCGCGGCGCTGCAGCAGGAACCCCTCAAAGCCCAGGGCCTGGAACACCCGGGCCGGATCGCCAAAGCCGGCGGCGTTCACCAGGCTGGTGAGCCGAGCCAGGCCGATCGGGTGCAACCCCTGGCTGGGGGCAGCGGGCTGCGGATCCAGGCCGCTGGCCTGCTGGAACCCCGCCCAGGCCTGCTCCAGCTGCCCCTCCAGGGAGGGGAGGCTGGTTTGCATCAGGTCCACCAGCACCAATTGGGCCCCGGGCTGCAGCGACCGGGCCAAGGCGCTGAGGAAGGCCAGCTTGCTGCCATCGTCGGGCAGCGACTGCAACACCAGCACCGACAGGGCCCCGGCGAAGCGGCCGGCGATGCCGGGCTGGTCCACCAGGGCTTCCGCGGTGGTCTGGCGCCAGTCGATGCCGGCCTGATCCGCCAGCCGCTGGCGCGATTCCCCCAGCATCTCGCCGCTGGGGTCGATGGCGGTGAGCTGCCAATCGGGCCGTTGCGCCACCGCCTCCACCAACTCGGCGCCGGTGCCGCAGCCGGCCACCAGCACCGCGGCGCCGGGGTCGCGGGCGGCGGGCGACACCGCCAGCAACGCCACCGCCAACCGCGCCAGGCTGCCGTAGCCAGGGATCACCTGGCTCTGAAGCCGTTCGTAGCCGGGAGATTCGTAGCCCGCAGAATTCAAGGCCCTTCGCCGCCGTGGCCCCAATGCTAAGGATGGCCCTCCGCCCTTCCAGCAGCGGGCCAGGCTGCTTTTGATGTCAGCCTCGATCCGGGTCTGCGGAAACAGGCCCCGGCCAGGTAAGTTTGTCGGCGCCGAAGATCCCCGCCCGACCGTGCCCACCATCCGTTTTGAACAGGAAGGCCAGCAGGTCGGTTGCATCGAAGGGGCCAATCTGCGCAAGGCGGCCGTTGATGCCGGCATCAACCCCTACAAAGGC
>JBIKKZ010000178.1:0-4047 GCA_044360095.1 Vulcanococcus sp.
TTTCAATCCCCAGAAGCAACGGCTGGAGCCCTTCGCCGGCTACTGGGGCCCCCGCCCCACCAACGGCGGCATCGACCTGGTGGGCCTCAGCAACTCCACCGCCCTGTTCGGAGCCTTGAGCAGCGGCGAGGTGGATGTGCTGCTCTCCACCAGCCTGGAGATCGACCAGCAGGCGGAGCTGCAGCACCGGGCGGAGCGGGGGCAGCTGCGGGCCGGCAGCGGCCCCGCCCTGGAGATCGGCTACCTCACCCTGCTCACCGACCAGCCGCCCCTGGCCGATCCGCGCCTGCGCCAGGCCGTGGCCCTCAGCCTGGATCGCCGCACCATCAGCCAGCGGGTGACGCTCCAGCAGCGCCCGCCCCTGCGCAATCTGGTGCCGCCCAACCTGCCGGGGGCCGACCCCGGCGCCTGGCCGGACTACAACCCCAATGGGGCCCGCCGCCTCTACCGCCAGGCGGGCTATTGCCAAGGGCGGCGGCTGCTGTTGCCGCTCACCTTCCGCTCCAACATCCCCGCCGACCGGCTGTTTGCCCTCACCTGGCAGGAGCAGCTGCGCCGTGACCTGGAGGACTGCGTGCAGCTGGAGGTGACGGGCATGGAGGCCACCACCGCCTATCGGCAACTGGGGGATGGCACGTTCCCGCTGATCCTGCTGGAGTGGATGGGCGACTTCCCCGATGCCGACAATTACTTGGTGCCGCTGTTGGGCTGCGACCGGCAGCGCGGGTCGCGCTGCCTCAAGGGGGCCAGCGCCGCCAGTGGGAGCTTCTGGGCGGCCCCTGGCCTTCAGCAGGAGCTGAGCCTCAGCGCCAGCCTCAGCGGGGAAGCCCGCCGGCAGCTGCTGCGGCGCATCCAACAGCGCACCGCCGCCGCCAACCCCTACCTGCCGGTGTGGCTGGTGGCCCCGCGGGCCTGGGCGCAGCGCAGCCTCAAGGCTCCCCAATTTGATGGCTCGGGCCGGCTGCTGCTGCAGAACCTGCAACGGAGCCCGCAGCCATGAACCGGGGCCGCCGCCTGCTGCGCTATCTGCTGGCCCGCCTGGCCCTGGCGCCGGTGATGCTGTGGCTGATCGCCAGCCTGGTGTTTCTGCTGCTGCGGGTGGCCCCCGGCGACCCCATCGACGCACTGCTGGGCAGCCGTGCCCCCGCCGCCGCCCGGGCGGCCCTGCGCAGCCAGCTGGGGCTGGACCGACCCCTATGGCAGCAATACAGCCACTTCCTGGGCCAGCTGCTGCGGGGCGACCTGGGGGAGTCGCTCACCAACCAGGAGCCCGTGTCAGCCACCATCGCCGCCAGCCTGCCCGCCAGCCTGGAGCTGGGGCTGCTGGCCCTGCTGCTGGCGGCCCTGGTGGGGCTGGCGGTGGGCTTCAGCGGGGTGGCGCGGCCTGAGGGGAAGCTCGACCTGGCCGGCAGGCTGTATGGCATCGGCACCTATGCGCTGCCGCCCTTCTGGGCCGCGATGATGGTGCAGCTGCTGTTTGCGGTGTGGCTGGGCTGGTTGCCGGTGGGGGGCCGGCTGCCGCCCACGGTGCTGCCACCGCCGCAGGGAGGCTTTTACCTGCTGGTGGGTCTGCAGCAGGGGTTGCAGAGCGGACAGTGGGAGCTGCTCGTGGGCGCCCTGCGCCACCTGGTGCTGCCCGCCGGCACCCTCGGGCTGCTGCTCAGCGGCGTGTTCGCCAACGCCCTGCGGCTCAACCTGCGACGCGCCCTCGATTCCGACTACGTGGAGGCGGCGCGCAGCCGCGGCCTCAGCGAACGGCGGGTGGTGCTGCGCCATGCCCTGCCCAATGCCCTGCTGCCGGTGCTCACGATCACGGGCATCACCGTGGCCTCCCTGATCGGTGGGGCGCTGTTGATTGAGGTCACCTACTCCTGGCCCGGGGTGGCCTTCCGGCTGCAGGAGGCCATCAGCCAGAGGGATTACCCGGTGGTGCAGGGGATCGTGGTGGTGGTGGCGGGCCTGGTGGTGGCGGTGAGCGTGGCGGTGGATCTGCTGGTGGCCCTGCTGGATCCACGGCTCAGCTTCTGAAGCAGCTCAGCGTCTGAGGCTGTCCCACCAGCGCTGGGCCCAGGCGGCATCCAGCACGCTGGCCTCCACCCCCTCCAGCCGCATCCGCTGGGGCGGCAGGCCGCTGGCCAGGCGCTCCAGAAAGGCGTTGCTCAAGGCGAGGGTGAGGGCCTGCACCCGCTGGGGTTCCACCCCCACCAGGTCGTCCCCGAGGCGAAACAGCGCCTCGCGGCCGCTGGCGATCCGCAATGGCGAAAAATGGCTGCCGCCATCCAGCACCGCCAGGCGGCTCTGGCGCCGGGCCTCCGGCACAAACAACGCCAGCTGTTCCTCCAGGGGGGGCGTGATCAGATCGAGGCTGCCGCCCACCAGCAGCACCGGCGCCCTGAGGGGGCGCAGCCCCCGCTGGGGCCACAGCAGGCTGCCGAAGCCATGCAAGCTCACCACCGCGGCCAGGGGCTGGGCCAGGGGGCGGGGCGGTGGCAGCGGCACCTGCGTGAGCTGGCATTGCAGCAGCTGGGAGAGGTTGGTGAGCGGAATCCCCTTGAGGGCACGCCGGCAGCGGGCCTGCAGCCCCGGCTCCGGCCGCAGGCCAGCGGCCAGCAGGGCGCTTACTGCCCCCAGGGAATGGCCCATCAACACCACCCGCTGGCCCAGGGGCGGCAGGGGCCCCTCGGCCACCGCCTGAACCACCGCCTGCAGGTCGAGCACCCGGTCGCTGAGGGTTTCCGCCCCCGGCGGAGGTCGGCGGCCCTCCAGCAGCTCCCGCACCGCCAGCTCGTCGCTGCCGGGGTGGTCCACCAGCACCACCGACCATCCGCGGCGCTGCAGCCCGGCGGCCAACCAATCCAGCTGGGCGCTGCTGCCCCCCAACCCCGGCGAAAGCAGCACCCAGGTGGGCGCCACCCCGGGCCTGAGCCGCAGGGGCAGGGGTTCGCGCCGGTGGGGCACCACCAGGCTGAACGGCTGCACCGGTGCCGCACCGCGGAGCTCCGGCGGGGCCGGCGGTGCGGCCAACTCCGGCAAGGGCAGCGCCCGCAGGGCCCGCAGCGCCTGGCCCTGCTCCAGCAGCTGCTGCCGCCACTGGCCCGCCAACTGCACCCCCCCATCCAGCTTGAGGATCAGGCGGCGGCTGGGCAGCGCCCGCAGCAGCTCAATGGTGGTGACCTGCCGCTGCTGGCGCAGCAGACCCGTGAGGGTTTGGTGCAGCAGCGGCCCGGCTTCCCCCTCCTCGGTGCTGATCAGGTCGTCGAGCTCATCAAGCACCCGCTGGCCGGCCCAGCTGGCCAAAAACTGCTGGGTGAAGGAGCGATCCGTCACCAGGGGGGCCCGCAGCACCCGCAACAGCTGGGCCCGGCCGCGGGCATCCAGCAGGCTGAGCCAGCCGGCCAGCTCGCCGCTGCTGCGGCCGGGATCACGGCTCCAGGCCTCCAGTTCGGCCAGATCGATCGGCAGCGCCAGGCCTTCAATGCGCACCTCCAGCTGCTCGGCGGCCCGGGCCGGCAGAGGCGCAGCCGTCATCAGCAGAACCCCGGCCAGCAGACTGCCCAGCACAGACCGCAACCGGCGCCGGCACGTTGACCCAACCTCAATCGCTGGCAATAGGGCGGCGCTGGTGGATCCAGTTTCCCGCGCCGCTGCGGCAGTTGACCAGCGTGCGGCTGGTGGCCTGTTTCGGCGCCGGCGGCATCCTTTACCTCACCCCGCTGGTGTTTCACCGGGCGGGGCTCAGCGCCTCCCAGGTGGGGCTGGGACTGGCGTGGGCGGCCCTGGCGGGAACCCTGGGGCGCTTCGCCAGCGGCGCCCTGCTGGATCGCGGCCGCCCATGCGGGCTGCCCGTGCTGCTGGCGGCAGCCTGCGGCCTGGGGGGCGATGCCCTGCTGCTGGGGGCCCAGCAGATGGGGGGCTATGGCCTCGGGCAGGTGCTGATCGGCCTGGCGGGCGGCTTCTATTGGCCCGCCGTGGAGCTGGCGGTGCCCCTCTGCGCCGCCCCCGAACCCTCGGCGCGGGGCTTTGCCCTGGTGCGCAGCGCCGATGCCG
>JBIKKZ010000179.1:0-4033 GCA_044360095.1 Vulcanococcus sp.
CTCGCCAAGACCCTCACCCTCGACTACAACAAGGCCCGCCAGGCCGCCATTACCCAGGAGATCCTGGAAGTGGTGGGCGGCGCCGCCGCCATGGCCTGACCCGCCCACCCAGGGATCAGCCCCTCCGGACCAGCCCCTCCGATGGAGGGGCTTTTTTGTGCCCGCTCGGCAGGCGCTGGACCATGGAGGATGGCAATGCCGCACCGATGGCCCCGGGCCGATGACGCTGGAGCTGCAGCCCCTGTTCCCGTTGGCCCTGGCGCAGGTGCAGCTGCGCCTCGATCCGCTCGATCTGGTGGTGATGCTGCAGGAGGTGCTGGCTCTGAGGGGCACCGCGGAGGGCAACCCCAACTCCGGCTGCGCCTGGACCGGCGACATCAACGGCGTCTGGCAACTGCATCGCCTGCCCGCGTTTGCGGGCGTGTGTGAGCAGCTGCGCCGCCACAGCTGGGGTTACCTGGAGGCGCTGGGGTTTGAGCCTGCGGGGCTGGCCCTGCACATCCAGCGGGCCTGGCCGGTGGTCAGCGCCCCGGGCCAGGCGGTGGGTCGGCACCACCACCCCAATGCCCACCTCAGCGCCATCCTGTACCTCAACGGCGATGGCTCCGGCCGCAGCGGCTGCCTGCGGCTGTTCCCCCCGCGGGCCATGAACGAGCTGGTGCCGGGCCTGGCGGTGGGCCACGGCGGGCCCCTGTGCCCCGAGCGGCCGGCCGCCGCCCAGTGGAACGCCCCCTGGTTTGATCTGGCGCCACGGGCGGGCCTGCTGGTGCTGTTCCCCGCCGGCACCGACCATGCCGTCACCCCCAACGACGACCCTGAGGAGCTGCGGCTCTCGCTCGCCTTTGATCTGGTGCTCAGCGCCCCGCCGGCCGGTCCGCACGATCCCGCTCCGCCGGAGTATCTGGCCCCGCACCCCAGCCAATGGACCCCCCTTGCATGCCCCTGAGCCCGGCCGGTGTGGCCATCCGGGACAATGAACGGCCATGCGCCCCGCAGCTGCTGCGCCCCATGAGCACCCGTTACACCGTTGCCTGCGACCTCAACGGCACCCGCCACAGCTTCAGCTGCCGCGACGACCAGACCGTGCTCGCCGCTGCGGAGGCCGCCGGCGTGGAACTGCCGAGCTCCTGCTGCTCGGGGGTGTGCACCACCTGTGCGGCCCGGCTGCTGGAGGGGTCGGTGCACCAGCCCGATGCCATGGGGGTGAAGGCTGAGCTGCAGCAGCAGGGCTATGCGCTGCTGTGTGTGGCCTACCCCCGCAGCGACCTGACGCTGCTGGCCGCCCAAGAGGATGCCCTCTACGAGGCCCAGTTCGGGCAGTACCAGAAGTGAGCGAGGCTGAGCTGCACCCCCTGCTGCTGCAGCTCGAGCCAGGGCCCGGCCCGCTGACGCCCCAGATCCTGCGGGCCCTGCGGGCCCATGGGCGCCCCTTGCGCTGGGCGATCACCGCCGCGGATCGCCGCGCCGATGCCCCGGCGCGCCTGCAGATCGAAGCGGTGATCCTGCGGGGGGAGCTCCCGCTGCACGGGGCGCAGCCATGACCCTCGCCCAGCCGATGGCGGCGCCCCTGCCCACCCTGATGGTGATTCCCACCGGCATCGGCTGCGAGCTTGGGGGCTACGCCGGCGACGCGATCCCCGCGGCGCGGTTGCTGGCGGCGGCCAGCGGTTGCTTGATCACCCACCCCAACGTGATGAATGCGGCGGCGCTCTATTGGAGCGATCCCCGCATCCACTATGTGGAGGGCTCCAGCCTCGATCGCTTCGCCGCCGCCGCCCTGGCCCTGCGCCCTGTGCGGCGCCAGCGCATCGGCCTGCTGCTGGATGCGGGGATCGAGCCGGAGCTGCGCCAGCGGCACCTGCAGGTGGCCGACGGCTGCCGCGCCAGCCTGGGGCTGGAGATCGGCCCGGTGGTGGACACCGACCAGCCGCTGGAGGTGACCCTCAGCCTGGGGGCCAGCGGCATCAGCTGGGGCCGGCTGGGGCGCCCCGATGCCCTGCTGCGGGCCGGTGCTCGCCTCAAGGCGGCTGGGGCCACGGCCATCGCCGTGGTGGCCCGCTTCCCCGATGACACCGGCAGCACGGCGCTGACGGCCTACCGCCAGGGCAGTGGCGTCGATGCCCTGGCGGGAGCTGAGGCGGTGATCAGCCACCTGCTCAGCCAGGGGCTGGGGCTGCCCTGCGCCCACGCCCCGGCCCTGAGCCCCCTGCCTCTGGATCCCCAGCTCGATCCCCGGGCCGCCGGCGAGGAGCTGGGCTACACCTTTTTGGCCTGCGTGTTGGTGGGCCTCAGCCGCGCCCCCGACCTGGTGCCCGCCGCCCAGGCCCGCCCCACCGACCTGGCCATCGACCAGGTGGGGGCGGTGCTCGCCCCGGCGGGGGCTTTGGGGGGCGCGGCGGTGCTGGCGGCGGCCGAGCGCGGCATCCCCGTGATCGCCGTGCACAACCCCTGCCTGTTGCAGGTGGATGCTGAGGCCCTCGGCCTCGAGGTGCTCCCGGCCGCCAGCTACGGGGAGGCGGCGGGGCTGGTGCTGGCGCTGCGGGAGGGCCTCAGCCCCGCCGCCCTGCGGCGTCCGCTCTAGCGGCCCGGCAGGCTGGAGCGGATGGTCTCCAGCACGGCGGCGCAACGGGTGCGGCTGCGGGCCATGCACTCGCCGCTCAGGGTTTCCAGCAGCACTTCGCCGGTGTTGGCCAGGTCGCTCCAGTCGGCCCAGACGCGCACGTAGTCGTTGACGGGGCGGCCGCTGCAGGGCAACTCGAAGGCCATCAGGGTGCGGCCATCCGGTTGTTCCACCGCCAACCCCAGCTGCTCCAGAACGGGGGCGAGCAGCTCGCCGGGGGAGGCCCCGCGGGCGATGGGGATCAGGGTGCGGCAGTAGGCCATGGCGGTGCGGAAGCCATGGTTCCAACCTATGGATCGGCGCCTGGTCCCCTGCCCGGGCCCGCGGAATGTTTTCCGATTGGCGCTGGGCCCGAGGCCCTAATGCAGGCAGGCCATCGGGTGGCGGTTGGGCAGCCCCAGGGCCTTGGCCACGCCCGGGTGGCACACCGCCCCCCCCACGGTGTTGAGGCCCGACACCAGCTCCGGCCGCTCGGTCACCGCCTCCAGCAGGCCGCGGCCGGCAATGGTGAGGATGTAGGGCAGGGTGACGCTCACCAGGGCTTCGGTGGCGGTGAAGGGCACGGCCCCCGGCATGTTGCCCACGGCGTAGTGCTGCACCCCGTGCACGCTGCGCACCGGATTGGTGTGGGTGGTCTCCCGGCTGGTGGCGATGCAGCCCCCCTGGTCGATGGCCACATCCACCACCACCGAGCCGGGCTGCATCTGCTGCACCAGGGCCTCGTCCACCAGGGTGGGGGCGCGGTCGCCGGGCAGCAGCACCGCTCCGATCAGCAGGTCGGCGCTCGGCACCAGCCGCTCTAGCAGGCCGCGGCTGCTCACCAGGGTCACCAGCCGGCCCTGGCGCAGCCCCTCCACCCGCCGCAGCCGCTCCGGCGATTGATCCAGCAGCAGCACCTCCGCATCCATGGCGGCGGCCAGCCGGGCCGCATTCCAGCCCACGCTGCCGGCCCCGAGCACCACCACCCGCGCCGGTTTGACGCCGGTGCAGCCGCCGATCAGCACCCCCCGGCCGCCGTGGGGTTGCTCCAGCAGGTGGGCCCCCACCTGGGCCGCCAGGCGGCCGGCGATCTCACTCATCGGCGCCAGCAGCGGCAGGCTGCCGTCGTCGAGTTGCACGGTTTCGTAGGCGATGGCGGTGCAGCCCGCCTCCAGCAGGGCGCGCCCCACCGCCGGGTAGGCGGCCAGGTGCAGGTAGGTGAACAGCACCAGATCCGGCCGCAGGAATCCGAATTCCTCCGGCTGCGGCTCCTTCACCTTCACCACCAGGTGGGCCGCCCAGGCCTCGGCGCGGTCCACCACGGCGGCACCGGCGCGCTCAAAAGCGTCGTCGCTGATGCCGGCGCCGCCGCCAGCCCCCTGCTCCACGCGCACCACCAGGCCGTGGCTCACCAGCTCCCGCACCGCATCGGGG
>JBIKKZ010000180.1:0-3999 GCA_044360095.1 Vulcanococcus sp.
CGCCCAAGAGCTCGTGCCCCAGGGCAGCCGGGAGGCGGCCCTGCGGGGGCACGGGGTGGGCGGGGGCGGGAGTTGCGATCGAGCTGTGTCCGGGGTCTGACTAACCCTGGTCAGACCCCGGACACATGCTCAGACCAAGCTCTGGGACAGCCGTGCCCCAAGCGTCAGGCTCCATTCACCCAGCAGGGCCAACATCAGGGCCAGCCCCGCCAGAGCGACCCCCCAGGGCAGCAGCCTGGCCAGGATCACAAAGCCAGTGGGAATCATGCGGCGCTCCGTTGCCCACCACAGTTGAGCACCGCCAAACGGGCATCAACGGTGTCGCTGCAGACCAACAGCGGTTTGCACACGCCAGATCGTTAGGGCTCGGCTCCATCGGCCCGGTTGAAGCGCTCCAGCAACCGCGGCAGCAGCACCAGCAACACCACCAGCCCCAGGGCCACCAGGCCAAACTCCACCACCCCGGCGAGCATGCGCTCCATCGGGATCCAGCGTCCCCAGAGCCAGGCCAGGCTCACCATGGTGCTGGCCCAGAGCAGCGCCCCCGCCAGGTTGCAGAGCAGAAAGTGGCGGTAGGGCATCGAAACCGCCCCCGCCAGGGGGCCGGCCAGCACCCGCAGCACCGCCACAAACCGGCCCAGAAACACCGACCAGCCCGCCCGGCGCAGAAACCGCTGGCGTAGCTGGTCGAGCTGCTCGGGCCTTTGACCCAGCCAACCGCCCACCCGCAGCATCAGGGGCCAGCCCAGGCGGCGCCCCACCCAATAGCCGATGTTGTCGCCCAGCACGGCACCGCCTGCCGCCGCCGCCATCACCCCCCACAGGTTGAGCTGGCCACTGCCGGCGGCGTAGCCCCCCAGCAGCGTGATCGTTTCGCCGGGGAGGGGCACACCGGCGTTCTCCAGCAGCATGGCCGCAAAGATCACGGCATAGCCCCAGCGGCCCAGCAGGCCCTGCAGGTCGGCGAGCGTGGCGGGGCTGAGCTCCATGGCCAGCAATCTGCCAAACCGGCCCAACGGATCGCGCCAGGATGCGGGGCCATCCCCAGGCCTTGGTTCTGTGGCTGACCCCATGCCTGTGCCCCCGATCACCCCTGGCGTGGGCGCCGCCGCCCTGCTGATCGCCCTGGCGGCGGCGGCAACGCCGGCCTGGGGGGCGCTCAACAGCTTCAGCAAGCTCGACCAGGTGGGCCGCTGGGTGATCGAGCGCAAAACCACGGCCGAGGGCAGCATCAGCTGCCGGGCCTCCATCCCCTCGGGGGGAACCTGGTTCAACTCCAACGTGCGCATCGGCGCCGACGGCACTGTGGTGGTGCCCGATGGCCTGAGCTACAGCCCCGATGCCGCCGAGCTGGCCCAGGTGCGAGACGCCCTGCGCCGCTGCCGCGCCGACATGATTTACGTGCCCTGATCAGCCCCGGACCCTGATCAGCCGAACGCGTTCTTGAGCACAGCCGCCAGGTTCATCTGACCATGCAGATACAAGCCCACCGCCAGGGGCACCACCGCCGCCACCAACAGCGCAAACAAAATCGACAGCGGCACGTGGTTGTTCATCGGCCCATCATCGGGCTGATCGCGGGATTGGTGCTGGCGGGAGGGCCACCGACCGTGGCCGCCGGGGTGCTGCGGGTGGGGGTGCTCGACCACTCGCCCCCCTGCGCCGAGCGGGTGGGGCCAGGCCGCTGGGACGGCAAGGCAGTGGAGCTCTGGCGCCAGATCGCCGAGCGGCAGCGGCTGCCCTACGTGCTGCAGGGGTACCCAACGCCCCAATCCCTGCTGGAGGCCAGCCAATCCGGCGCCGTGGATGTGGGGGTGGGCTGCCTCACCATCAGCCCGGAGCGGCTGGGGCGCTACCGCTTCAGCCTGCCGTTCCAGGAGGAGGGCCTGGCGGTGCTGATGGCCAGCGAGCGCTTCGGGGCGGGCCGCACCCTGCTCAAGGTGGTGCTCAACCCCCAACTGCTGCAGGTGCTGGCGGGCTATCTGGTGGCCATCAGTCTGCTGAGCCTGGCGGTGTGGCGCGATGAGCACCGCAACCACCCCCACGGCACGGGGCGCGAACGGCTGCGCAGCTACGCCCTGATCTTTCAGGTGCTGGCCACCGGGCCCGGCACCAATGTGATCGTGAGCCGCACCCGCGGCCACCTGCTGGTGATCGTGAGCTGGGTGGTGCGGATCGTGGGGGCCTCGTTGATCCTCAGCACGATCACCGTGGATGCCCTTAAGCAGCCGCTGCTGGGGCGGCACCGGCTCGACAGCATCGCCGACCTGGAGGGCCTGCGGGTGGCCGTGCGCCCGGGCAGCGTCAGCGCCAAGCTGCTGCAGCAACCACCCCTGGGCGGACGGGTGCAGGCGGTAGAGCTGAGCTCCCTGCAACAGGCCCCCGCCCTGCTGCTGCAGGACCGGGCCGACGTGGTGCTGGCGGACGAGGCCCAGCTTCGGCACCTGTTGGGCCAGCTGCCGGCCAGCACGCGCAGGCGCCTGCAGCTCGACCTGCAGGGCACCAGCCGCCAGTCGCAGGCCCTGGCGCTCTCGCCGGCCCTGGATCCGGCGGTGGCGGCACGGATCGACCGTGCCATCAGCGAGGCCAAGCGGGATGGTCAGCTGCCCCAGGGCGGTGACCCGTACCGAGCCCAGTAGCCAAGGCCACACCAAACCGGCTTCACGAGCCGTTACAGTTCCTTCAACGTTTCGTTACGTTCCATGGCTGACTCCTCTTCCCGCTTCGGTTTCGTGGCTTTCGCTGAAACCTGGAATGGCCGCCTGGCCATGCTCGGCTTCGTGATCGGCCTCTCCACCGAGCTGCTCACCGGTCAGGGCATCCTGTCCCAAATCGGCCTCGGCTGATGCAAAACAACGCCACCGGCTCCTGGTTCGCCAGCCGTGCCGCCGAGCAAATCCACCGCGAACAACTCGAACGGGTGGAGCGCTTCAACGGCCGTGCTGCGATGCTCGGCCTGCTGATCGGCGTGATCACCGAAGGGCTTACCGGCTACGGCATCGCCCACCAAATCGGCCTCGGCCCATTGGTGGATGGCTACGCCGCCTGCCACACGCAGTTCCTGCCCTTCTGCTTCTGAGCGGAACACTTCTCCCCTCAACTCCACGTTCCCCGGCAAGTCGCATTGCCGGGGATTTTTTTTGCCCGCAGGCCCCAGGCGCCTCCGTTGACAGGCGTTCTGAGCCGTTTCTACGGTGAAGACGCACGCCACACCTGAACCAGGGAACGCCGATGCCTGCAAACCCCTCAAGCAACGGATCATTCCCATGGGGCCGAAGCCTTGCCCGGCTGAGCTGGATGGTGCTGGGCACCCTGCTCATGGCCCTGGGCACGCTGCTGCTGCCAGTGGCAGCACAAGCAGAAACCCTCAATTACAAACTGCCGAGCTTTGAGTCGATCGCCAAGCCCAGAAGGGTGCTGGGGCCGGCGGGCGAGCACTTCACGTTCCTGCGCACGGGCGCCGACACGGGCGGCCAATACACGCTGGCGAAAGCCATCATTCCGCCTGGGGCCGGGCCGATACCCCACGTGCACACCCTCACCGACGAGTGGTTCTACTTTCCCAAGGGGGGGATCACCATCTTCTGTGATCCAGTGCACACCTACAGCAGCTTGAAAGAGGTCCCCAACGCAGCTGGCGTTCCCGCCGCAACGGCCCAAGCCATCCAAACCAAGGACAACAGCCTCTACTACGGGCCCCACTATCTGCTCCACGGGTTCTACAACGGCACCAATGAAAACCTGGAGGTCACCTTCGTCTGGGGTGCCAAACCCGGGGAGCAGAAGAACCCCGCTGCAGACATCAGCGGCTATTTCCTCTCGGTGGGCAAGGATGTGGGCGAATTCACCCCCGGCATGCAACCCACCGATGCCGAGAAGGTCGCTTTCGTGGTGGATGCACCCAAGTGGGGGATCAACCAAAGCTCCTATTTCATGCAATACCTGAGCTCGATCGTTCCGGCGGGCAAAACATCACCATTCGTGCATGAAAACGACCAG
>JBIKKZ010000021.1:0-12773 GCA_044360095.1 Vulcanococcus sp.
CCATGCCCTTGGCCAGCATTTGGGTGCCCACAAGCACATCCGCCTCGCCGGCGGCGAAGCGCTCCAGCAGCAGGCGATGGCCATCGCGGCCGCGGGTGCTGTCGCGGTCGAAGCGCAGCAGCCGCAGCCCCTCCAGTTCCTGCTCCAGGTGCTCCATCACCTGCTGGGTGCCGGCGCCGAACGGTTTGAAGGCGGTGGAGCCGCAGTGGCCGCACTGACCGCTGATCTCGGCGCGGTGGTCGCACCAGTGGCAGCGCAACCAGGCCCGCTCCCGCTGGCGGTGCACCGTCAGTGCCACGTCGCAATGGGGGCACTGCACCACCTCGCCGCAACAGCGGCAGCTCAGAAAGCTGCTGTAGCCACGCCTGGGCACCAGCACCACCGCCTGGTTGCCGCTGCCGGACAGGGCCTCCAGCCGTTCCATCAGCGGCCGGCTCACCAGGCGCCGGTGGCCCTCCGCCAGCTCCTGGCGCATGTCCACCAGGTGCACCGGCGGCAGGGGTCGGTCGGCGATGCGGCGGGTGAGCTGCAGCAGGGTCGTGCCCCCCGGTTGCCCCTGGCAGCCCAGCCAGCTTTCCAGGCTCGGGGTGGCGCTGCCCAGCAGCAACCGGCAGCCGCTCTGCCGTGCCCGCAACCGCGCCACATCGCGGGCGTGGTAACAGGGCATCGGGCTGTCCTGTTTGTAGGAGCGGTCGTGCTCCTCATCCAGCACCAGCAACCCCAGCCGCGCCATCGGCAGGAACACCGCCGAGCGGGTCCCCACCACCAGCAGGGGCGGCTGCCCCTCGGCCCCCGCCTCCAGGCAGCGGCGCCAGGTGGCGATGCGCTGGCCGTCGCTGCAGCCGGAGTGGTATTCGGCCACCGCGGCTCCAAAGCGCCGCTGGCAGCGCTCCAGCAGCTGCGGGATCAGGCCGATTTCTGGGGTGAGCAGCAGCACCGACTGCCCTTCCGCAAGGCGCCGTGCGGCCGCCTGCAGGTAGACCTCCGTTTTGCCGGCGCCGGTGACCCCCCAGAGCAGCAGGGTCTGCCCCGGCGCGGCGGCCTCGATCGCCTCCAGGGCCTTGGCCTGTTCGGCGGTGAGCTGTTGCGGCGGCTCCAGCGGCCGTGGGCTGGCCTCCGGACCGCGGGGCCGCAGCTCCCGGCGCAGCAGCCGGCGCCGCACCAGCCCATCCACCACGGCCCGGCTCAGCTCGGCCTCCGCCAGCAGCTCCCGCTGCCAGCCGGCGCCGCCGCTGCGGCGCAGGGCTTCGAGCAGACGCCCCTGGCGCTCGGTGGGGGGCTCGAATGGCTCTGGGCCGTTGTCGGTCAGCTCCAGCCAGGCCTGCCGCTGCAGGCCCTTGGCGCGGCCCTGGCGCTGCTGCCCCAACCAGCCGGGGGGCAGGGCGGTTTTTAGCGTGCGGAATGGGGTGGTGCGGCAGTCGCGGGCCACCGCCTCGATCAGCCCTTGCCAATGGGCATCCACCGCCGCCGGCTGCTGCAGCGCTTCAACGGGGGCGGCGGCGCGCTCCCCCAGGGCGGCTGGTCGCTCCTGCAGCAGCTCCACCACCAACCCGCAGTGGCGCCGGCCGCGCAACCCCAGCTGCACCAGATCGCCGCAGCCCAACTCCAGGCCCTGGGGGTTGGCGTAGGTGAACACCTGCCCCTCCCGGCCCGCCTCCAGCCACACCTGCACCCAGGGGGCGGCCGCTCGTGCCGGTGCGCTGGGGCTCAACCTTGCGAAGCTCTCGGGCATTTCTTAGGATGGGACCGTTGGGCAGACCTGTGCTGCCGTCGGAACCAGGCAAAGTTCCGTCCAGAGGGAAGATGCGAGGCCGGCCAGGTGACCCCTGAGCCCCCGATCTGTGACCACCCCTGACAGCGTTGCCTGGGCCAGCGGCCCTCGTACAGCCAGATCCAGCACCAGCCAGACCCAGCATCAGCTCAATCCAGCATCAGCAGCGCTCCAGCACAGGCCCTCGCCGACACCCCTGATTCAGGTCGCCCTCCGGCGGCCGCAATCTCCCCCGTTGGGTCCGTCGCTTCTCAGGCGCTGACGACTGCTTCTTCCATTGAGCGCTGATTGTCTTCAGCCGGTCATATCCCCTCCATTCGTCTCAACCCCGATTCGCCATTGCTCCGTTGCCGGGACGGTCCATTCCGTTGGCAGCGGCCCATGCAATCGGCGCCAGCCGAGCCCCCCGCCCGGTGGCTTTTCTCCAGTCACGTTCTGTTTGTTTGTTCCGCCACGCACGAATCCATGAGTCCTGCCGCCGCCAAATCCGCTGTAAACACCGTTGCTGTGAAAACCGGCGGCACCAAGGTTGCGGCCGCGAAAGCGGCGGCAACCAAAGCCTCTGCGGCCAAGGCGTCGGCAACCGTCGAGACGGCATCTGAGGCGGCGGCCTCCGAGATTTTGATGGTGGCGGCGGCCACGGGTGAGACCCTCTCGGTGGCCAAGGGCAAAGCCAAAGCCAGCAAGACCACCAAGGCTGCCTCCACCAAGGCTGCCTCCACCAAGGCTCCCTCCAGCAAGGGTGTGAAGGCCAAGGCCGAGCAGCCCGCCGATCTGAACGCCGCCGCCGACGCCCTGCTGGCGGCCGCCGGAGATGGCCCCGCTGCCGAAGCCAAGGACCTGGCGGGCGAGAAGGCGGCCGAGAAGGACGCCAAGAACGCCAAGGCTCTGGCGAGCATCAAGGTGGGGCCCAAGGGCGTCTACACCGAGGATTCGATCCGGGTGTACCTGCAGGAGATCGGCCGCATCCGCCTGCTGCGCCCCGACGAGGAAATCGAGCTGGCCCGCAAGATCGCTGACCTGCTGCAGCTGGAGGAGCTGGCGGTTCAGTTTGAGGCGGACCACGGCCACTACCCCGACACCAAGGAGTGGGCGGTGCTGGTGGACATGCCCCTGATCAAGTTCCGCCGCCGCCTGATGCTCGGCCGCCGGGCCAAGGAAAAGATGGTGCAGTCGAACCTGCGTCTGGTGGTGTCGATCGCCAAGAAGTACATGAACCGGGGCCTGAGCTTCCAGGACCTGATTCAGGAGGGCTCCCTCGGCCTGATCCGAGCCGCTGAGAAGTTCGACCACGAGAAGGGCTACAAATTTTCCACCTACGCCACCTGGTGGATCCGCCAGGCGATCACCCGCGCCATCGCCGACCAGTCCCGCACCATTCGTCTGCCGGTGCACCTCTACGAGACGATCTCGCGCATCAAGAAAACCACCAAGACCCTCTCGCAGGAGTTCGGCCGCAAGCCCACGGAAGAGGAGATCGCCGAATCGATGGAAATGACCATCGAAAAGCTGCGCTTCATCGCCAAGAGCGCCCAGCTGCCCATCTCCCTGGAAACCCCGATCGGCAAGGAGGAGGATTCCCGCCTAGGCGACTTCATCGAAGCCGACATCGAGAACCCCGAGCAGGACGTGGCCAAGAACCTGCTGCGGGAAGACCTCGAGGGCGTGCTGGCCACCCTCAGCCCCCGCGAGCGCGATGTGCTGCGCCTGCGCTACGGCCTCGATGACGGCCGCATGAAAACCCTCGAGGAGATCGGCCAGATCTTCGACGTGACCCGCGAGCGCATCCGCCAGATCGAGGCCAAGGCCCTGCGCAAGCTGCGCCACCCCAACCGCAACGGGGTGCTCAAGGAGTACATCAAGTAAACCGGAGCTCCGGTTTTGCCGCCGGCGGTGCACCCGCCGGCTTTGTTTTGAGCGCTGCCATGGCCCCGCGGGTATCGATCGTGTTGCCCACCTACAACGAGCGGGGCAACCTTGAGCCGCTACTGGCCCAGCTGCTGCCGCTGCAGCACAGCTTCGACCTGGAAATCCTGGTGGTGGATGACGATTCCACCGACGGCACCGCTGAATTGGTGCGCCAGCTGGCCCACGGCGAGCCGCGGCTGCGGCTGGTGCGGCGGGTGGGGCGCTCCGGCCTGGCCAGCGCCATCAAGGAGGGCCTGCTCGATGCCACCGGCGATTTCGCGGTGGTGATGGATAGCGACGGCCAGCACGAACCCGCCAGCGTGGAGCGGGCCCTGGACACCCTGCTGCAGGGCGATCTCGATCTGGTGATCGGCAGCCGCTTCCACCCGGAGGCCAGCATCCAGGGCCTCAGCGGCCGCCGCGAAACCGGCTCCACCTGGGCCAATGCCTGGGCCCGCTTCAGCCTGCCGCCGGCCTACGGGCAGCTCACCGATCTGATGAGTGGCTTTTTTGCCCTGCGGCTCGAACCGCTGCTGCCGGTGATCCGGGCCGTGGATGTGAACGGCTTCAAGTTTTTGTTTGAGCTGCTGGCGGTGAGCCGCGGGCGCCTGCGCACCGCCGAGGTGCCGCTGCGCTTTCAGCCCCGCACCTACGGCAGCTCCAAGCTCGATCTGGCCATCTTCTGGGATTTCCTGATCTCGATCCTGCACAGCCTCAGCCTGCGGCTGCTGCCGCGACGTGCCATCAGCTTCGGCCTGGTGGGGGCCAGTGGCGTGGTGGTGCAGCTGGCGATCACCCAGGGGTTGATGCAACTGGCGGGGCTCGGGTTTGAGCGGGCCCTGCCCCTGGCGGTGGTGGGGGCCGCCAGCTCCAACTACCTGATCAACAACGCCCTCACCTTCCGCTTCCAGCGCCTGCGGGGGCTGAAGCTGCTGCAGGGGCTGCTCAAGTTTCTGCTGGTGGCCTCGCTGCCGGTGCTGGCCAATGTGGGCCTGGCCTCCGCCTTCTACAGCTTCGTGGCCCGCGACACCCTCTGGGCCCAGCTGGCGGGAATCCTGGTGGTGTTCGTGTGGAACTACGCCGCCAGCAGCCGCTTCGTCTGGAACACTCCCTAGGGCCAGGCAGACTCGGGGGCCATCCGGCTGCGGGCCGGTGTCTGTTCCCCTGGCGTGCAATGGCTGACGGCCTCTCCTCCCTCAAGGCCCTGTGCGGGCTGCGCAGTGCCCCAGCCCTGGGGGCCGCGGACCGTGCGGCCCTGCGCCAGGAGCTGCAGGCCGCCATGGCCCCCTGCGAGTGGTTCACCATCGGCGTGATGGCCCCCTCGGCGGCGGCGGCCGTGGATGCCCTGCGGGCCTGCGAGGGGAGCCTGGGGTGGGATCCGCTCGAGCTGGACCCAGCCTGCGAGGCCCTGGCCAGCATCGAAGGCCCGGTGTTTCTGAAGGGCAACCAGAACAGCGGCCGCTTCCTGGTGCGCCGCGAAGCGGGCCTCGGCGAGGGGATCTTGATCACTGGCCACAGCGCCGTGCAGCCCGAGGTGGAGGACACCTGGGGGCCATTGCCCCTCGATCTGTTGGTCCAACACGACGGCTGATCACGAGTTGGAGGCCGGGATCCGTGCCGGGCACACCGATCCTTAGGCTGGGCGGCTGAACTCCTGCGGCCTGCGCGGCCGGCTCCACTTCCCGATGGCCGCATCCCAACTGCGCATTGCCTCCCGCCGCAGCCAGCTGGCCATGGTGCAGACCCACTGGGTGCGCGATGAACTGGTTAAGGCCCACCCCGGCCTGGAGATCAGCATCGAAGCGATGGCCACCCAGGGGGACAAAATCCTCGATGTGGCGCTGGCCAAGATCGGCGACAAGGGCCTGTTCACCAAGGAGCTGGAGGCCCAGATGCTGGTGGACCGGGCGGACATCGCCGTCCACAGCCTCAAGGACCTGCCCACCAACCTGCCCGAGGGGCTGATGCTGGGCTGCGTCACCGAGCGGGAAGACCCCGCGGATGCTCTTGTGGTGCACGCCAAGCACCAGGACAAGACCCTCGCCACCCTGCCGGAGGGGGCCGTGGTGGGCACCAGCTCCCTGCGCCGCCTGGCCCAGCTGCGCCACCACTTCCCGCAGCTCACCTTCAAGGACGTGCGGGGCAACGTGATCACCCGCCTCGAAAAGCTCGACTCCGGCGAATTCGACTGCCTGATCCTGGCGGCGGCCGGCCTGGGCCGCCTGGGCCTGGGCGACCGCATCCACGAGCTGATCGATCCCTCCATTTCCTTGCACGCCGTGGGCCAGGGGGCCCTGGGTATCGAATGCCGCGCGGGCGACACCGCCGTGCTCGAGCAGATCAAGGTGCTGGAGCACCTGCCCACCGCCCGCCGCTGCCTGGCGGAGCGGGCCTTCCTGCGCCAGCTTGAGGGCGGCTGCCAGGTGCCCATCGGCGTGAACACACGCTTTGAGGGCGATGAGCTGGTGCTCACCGGCATGGTGGCCAGCCTGGATGGGGTGCGCCTGATCCGCGATGAGGTGCGTGGCCCCCAGGCTGACCCTGAGGCCATCGGGATTGCCCTGGCGCACCGGTTGCGGGCCCAGGGTGCGGGGGAGATCCTGGAGGAGATCTTTGCAACCGTCCGGCCTGAGGCCTGAGACTCCTGCCGCTGAGCTGGAGGCCGAGGCTCCGGCGGATTCTGCCGCCGAGGTGCGGCCCCTGCCGTTCCAATGGAGCCTGCTGGCCTGGGCCGCCCTGGTGGGGGTGCTCACGGGGCTGGCGGTGGTGGGCTTCCACTACCTGATCGGCTTCATTAACAACTTCCTGTTCGGGCCGGTGGTGGAGGGGCTGATGGGGCTGTTCAGCACCGCCCCGCCGCCGCCGCCGCCCCCCCCGCCGGAACCGGTGCCCGCCGGCACGCCCCTGGGGGCCCTGCTGCAGATCGGCCTGGGGGGCCTGGGGTTCCTGCCTCCGCCGCCGGCGCCGCCCGAGCCGATTCCCCTGCCGGGGGATCCCCTGCCCCTGTGGCTGTCGTCGTGGCCGGTGGTGTTGGTGCCCCTGTTGGGGGGCCTGGTGGTGGGCCTGCTGCGCCAGATCGGCGGCGACCTGGGCCCCAGCCTGCCGAGTTTGATGTCGATGGCCGATGGCAGCGTGCAGCCAGCGCCGCGGCTCCCCCTGCTGCGGCTGGTCACCGCCTCCCTCAGCCTGGGCAGTGGCGCCTCCCTCGGGCCGGAGGGCCCCAGCGTGGAGAGCGGCGGCAACATCGGCCTGTGGGTGGCCAACCGCGGTGGCCTGGCCCCGGAATCCCAGAAGGCCCTGGTGGCGGCCGGGGTGGCGGCCGGTCTGGCGGCGGGCTTCAAGGCGCCGATCGCGGGTCTGTTTTTTGCCTTTGAGGGCAGCTACAGCACCATCCCGGGGCGCCCGAGCGTGCGGGCGGTGTTGGTGGCGGCGGTGGCCTCCTCCCTGGTGACCCAGCTCTCGCTTGGGGATGAGCCGATCTTCCGGCTTCCGGCCTACGAGGTGCGTTCCCCCCTGGAGATGCCCCTGTATCTGGGGCTGGGGCTGGTGGCCAGCGGCATGTCACTGGCGCTGGTGAAACTGCTCGCGGCGGGCCGCAGCGACGCGGTGCAACGCTGGTTTCGCCGGCTGCCCCCCTGGGCGCTCACCGGGCTCGGCGGGCTGGGGCTGGGGCTGATGGCCCTGGGATTCCCCCAGGTGCTGGGGGTGGGCTACGACACGATCGGTGCCCTGCTGGGCCGCGAGGGGGGCATCGCCCTGGTGAGCCTGCTGGGGCTGCTGCTGGTGAAGCTGCTGGCCACCGGCCTCAGCAGTGCCACGGGATTCGTGGGGGGTGGCTTTGCCCCCTCGCTGTTCCTCGGGGCGGTGTTGGGCAATGTCTATGGCCAGCTGCTGGGGGATGGGCTGCTGCAGCTGCCGGTGGCTGAGCCGCCGGCCTACGCGATGGTGGGCATGGCGGCGGTGCTGGCGGGCAGCGCCCGGGCGCCGCTCACCGCCCTGCTGCTGCTGTTCGAGCTCACCCACGACATCCGCATCGTGCTGCCGTTGATGGCGGCGGCGGGCCTCAGTGCCGCCCTGGTGGAGCGCTGGCAGGGGCTGGCGGATCCGGGCCTGCTGGGGCCCGACCTGGCGGAGGAGCAGCGCCGCGGCGACCTGGCCTTGATTCCCGTGCAGGAGGCCTTCGAGCCGGAGGCACCGCTGGTGCTTTCCACCGACACCCCGGCCGGGGCCGCCCTCAACCAGCTGCTGGAGGCCCATGTCCATTGCCTGGTGCTGGAGGCCGACGGCTGGGTGGCCGGCCTGGTGACCCTGCCGGATCTGCAGCGGGGCATTAGCGCCGGGGGGCCAGAGCTGCCCCTGGCGGACTGCCGCCGCGCCGAGCTGGTGTGGCTGGCGGCGGACGCCAACCTGTCGCAGCTGGAGGACCAGCTGCGGCCGAATGGTTTGCGGCAGCTGCCGGTGTTCCGGCTGGAGGATCCAGCCCTGCCCAAGCTGCCGGTGGGGCCGCCGGCGGGGGGGTTGCCCCTGGCGGCCCTGGAGGGGTTGGCCAGCCGCGATGGGCTGGCCCGTGCTGTGGCCCGTCAGTTGACGAGCTTGGCGTCGATTGTGGTGAGGTAGCGCTGCTCGCACTCCTTGATGATCGTCACCGCCTCGGCGGTGTCAAAGAAGCCGTTGACACGGCAGGTGCCGGGCTTCTTCAGATCCTTGTAGTGCTCCCAGTAGTACTGGGTTTCCTTGAGCCAGTGCTCGCCCAGCTGGGTGTAGCTGGTGATGTGGTCCATGCGCTTGTCGTCGGCGAGCACGGCGATCACCTTGTCGTCGACTTCGCCGCCGTCGTCGAATTTCATGATGCCGATGATGCGGGCCTCCACCAGCGAACCGGGCACCAGCGGTTCGGTGACCCCCACGATCTCGATGTCCAGCGGGTCGCCGTCCTCATCCCAGGTGCGGGGGATGCAGCCGTAGGCGAAGGGGTAGGCCAGGGATGAGTAGCCGACGCGGTCGAGCTTGAGGTGCCCGGTTTCGGTGATCAACTCGTATTTGTTGATCGTGTTGCTGTTCAGCTCCACGATGGCGTTGAGGCGCAGCTCGCTCTCATCGGCGAAGGCCGGCAGCACGTGCAGCAGGTTGAGCATCGTGCGGCTGGGGGCGTGGTCGATGTTCGCCATCAGGGCAGTGGGCGCAGGGAATCGGCCGGCATCCTACGGAGCGTTCAGGCGGCCCCCAGCCGCTCCAGCTTCTCGCCCACGTAGCGCAGAAAGGGCTCGGCGCTAAGGGGGCTGCCGCTCACCCGCTCCACCAGTTCTCCGGCATTGACGCTGCGGCCCAGGGGGTACACGCGCCGCTGCAGCCACTGGCCGAGCTGGGCGTCATCGCCTTGCTCCAAGAGGGTTTCGATCGGCCCCAGCTCCGCCTCGAGGCTGCCGCTGATCTGGGCACTGATCAGATGGCCTAGGGCATAGGAGGGGAAGTAGCCGAACAGGCCCTCGCTCCAGTGCACATCCTGCAGACAGCCCTCGGCATCGTTGGCCGGAGTGAGCCCCAGCAGCTCCTGCATGCCGCGGTTCCAGGCCTGGGGCAGCTCAGCCACCGGCAGGCCCTCCTCCAGCAGCGCCAGCTCCAGCCGGTAGCGCAGCAGCACATGCAGGCCGTAGCTCACCTCATCGGCCTCCACCCGGGTCAGGCCGGCGCCAATCGGGTTGAGATCGCGCCAGAAGGCCTGGCCGCTGCCCCACACATCGCGGCCCAGGGCCTGGCGGAAGTGCGGGTACCAGCGCTGGGCCAGGGCGCTGCTGCGGGCCAGCCGGTTTTCGTAGAACAGGCTTTGGCTTTCGTGCACCGCCATCGAGGTGGCCTCCCCCAGGGGCCAGGGGAACCAGTGCTCGCCGCTTCTGGGTAGCCCCTGCTCGTAGAGGCTGTGGCCCCACTCGTGGGCGGTGGCCAGGAAGGCTGAGAAGGGCTGGCCGGCCACCACCCGGGTGGTGATGCGGAAATCGTTGGGCCCGAGGGTGCAGGAAAAGGGATGGGGGGAGCGGGCCTTGGCGCAGCGCTCGGGGTCGTAACCCCATTCCGCCAGCAGCTGGTCGCACAGCCTCTGCTGCTCGGCCTCCGGCAGATCCCAGGCTTCGCCGCTGCCGGCGGGCAGGCTGCGGGCCCGCTCCAGCAGCGGCGGCAGGCTCTCCCCCAGGGGCAACAGCAGCGCCGCCAGCTGCGCCTTGGACACATCGGGCTCAAACGGCTGGGCCAGGATTTCCCAGGGGCTGCGGGGTTGGTCCGCGGCGCCGCGCTCCACCGGCTCCAGCTGCCGCGCTTGCTCCAGCCGCAGCCGGATCAACCGCTCCAGGGCCGGGACAAACAGGCTGAAATCCGCCTTGGCTTTGGCCTCTTGCCAGCGCCCATAGCCCTCCGCCTGGGCCTGGGCCAGCTCCCCCACCAGGGTCGCGTCCAGGCTCGATTGGCGCCGCAGCTCCCGCTGCAGCAAGCGCAGGTTGTGGCGCTGCTCCGGCGGGGCGTCGGCCGGCAGCTCCGCCTCCGCCTGGGCCAGCAGCTCGGCGTAGGCGGGGCTGCTTTGGCGTTCATGCAGCTGCTGCGCCAGCAGGGCCAGCTGCTCGCCGCGCCAGCCGCCGGCGGCCGCCGGCATGGCGGTGTTCTGGTCGAAGTAGAGGGTGCTGTGGATGCCCCCCAGCAGCTGGGTGGTGTGCAGGTGCTCCCGCAGCCGTTGCCAGGCGCTGCCGTGCTGGGGGGTCGCCATCAGCTCCAGTGCAGCTCCATCGGCACGCAGCCCTCGAGGCTGAGCTTCACCGGGCAGTTCTCCGCCGCCCGCTGCAGCAGGGCCCGCTGCTGGGGCTCCAGGCCCGCCGGCAGCTCCACCCACACGCTGAGCTGGGCGATGCGCCGCGGGGCGTCGGTTGTCATGGTTTTCTCCACCCGGGCGGTGGTGCCCTCGAGGTTGAGGCCGTGGCGTTCGGCCACGATGCCCATGATCGTGAGCATGCAGGTGCTCAGGGCGGTGGCCACCAGGTCGGTGGGGGAGAAGCGCTCCCCCTTGCCCTGGTTGTCGGTGGGGGCGTCGGTGTCCAGCGTGCTGCCGGAGGGGCCGTGCTGGCTGTGGCAGCGCAGTTGGCCGCCGTAGCAGCTGTCGATGCGCGTCATCGCGGCGCCTCGGGACTTGCCTCAGGTTGGCAGGTCCGGGGTCGACGTTGCCGCTTCGGCTCGGTTTGCTGGGATGTGTCCATGGGCTGGGTGATGCCGCCGCTGCCGCTTGCTGTCCTCAGCGCCTCCAGCTCGCCGCTGCTGGGGCTGGCCAAGGCGATACAGCTGTCGGTGGCGCCCGTGTTTCTGCTCACCGCCATCGCCGGCCTGCTGGGGGTGATCAGCTCGCGGCTCACCCGCGTGATCGAACGGGCCCTGGTGGTGCAGCGCGAAGCCACCGCCGCCGGCGACCTTCAGCTGCTGCGCCGACGGATGGCCCTGCTCACCCGCGCCAGCACCCTGGTGACGATCACCGGTGTGCTGGTGTCGGCGGTGGTGGCGGTGACCTTCCTTGGGACGATCACCGTGGTGGATTTAACCCCAATCGTGGTGAGCTGTTTCGTGTTGGCGATGCTGAGCCTGATGGGCGGGTTGCTGCTGTTGCTGCTGGATACCCGCCTGGCCTCACGGCTGATCCTGCATCGCTTCTGAGCTGGCGCTGCCGCGGCAGCTGCAGAGCTGATCGAGGCTGGGGCGGCCGGTGGCCGCCAGCCGCCAGCGCGCCCAGAGGCCGTAGAGGCCATCGCTGAGCTGGTGCAGGCCGGGCCAGCCGCTGGGGGCGTAGAGCCAACCCAGGCCGATCAGGCGGTAGGCGGCGCGGAACACGGCCACATCGGTGAGCACCCGACCGTCGGCATCGAGGGCATGGATGCGGCCCATGGCGTCGCGGTAGCTGATGCCGCCGTGGTCAGCGGGGTTGTAATCCGCCGCATCCACGTCGACAAAGGCGAGCCGTGGGGCCGCGCCGTGCAGGCGGGCATCCCGCTGGCGCAGAAAGCGCACCTCCCGCAGGCAGAGCGGGCAGGCCCCGTCGTAGAGGAGCGTCAGCTGGGGTGCCGGCGCCGTGGTGGTGCTCACTTCTGGCGGCAGTAGCCACCGCCCACGTTCATCCAGCCCTCGGGGCAGGCTTGGCCGTTGGTGGGCTTCACGGTGTAGGTCATCAGCCCGAGGGTGGAGCACTTGCCGTTGAGGGTGTCCACATAGCCAAGGGGGCAGAGGGTGCCCAGCTTGGGCACCACCCGTTGCGCTTGGGCGGGGGCCTGCAGGGCGCCCAGGGCGGCGATGGCCAGGCCGGCCAGCAGGCCGGTGCGCAGGGGACTGGGGGAGACGCGCATGGTCGGGGTGTGCGTTCTGCCGCCAAGCTAAGGGGAGTGCCTCGCCTTTTCATGCTGCGACAGGACCTGCGCCGCCTCACGGTGACCACCCGCGGCGAGGGGTTCACCGATCTCACCGCCACCCTTCAGGCGGAACTGGCGGCCAGTGGCCTGCAGCGCGGCCTGCTGCAACTAGTGGCGCTCCACACCAGCTGCAGCCTCACCATCAACGAAAACGCCGACCCGCGGGTGCTGCACGACCTCACCACCCACCTGCGGGCGCTGGTGCCCCAGGGGGGCCTGCGGGAGCCCTACGCCCACGACGACGAAGGCCCCGATGACATGCCCGCCCACATCCGCACCGCCCTCACCACCACCAGCCTGGGCCTCTCCTTTGACCAGGGCCGCCTGCTGCTGGGCACATGGCAGGCGGTTTACCTGTGGGAGCACCGCAGCCGCGGCCAGCGCCGCCAGCTGAGCCTTCATCTGCTGGGGGAGTAGGTGAAGGTCGCCGGGTGTGCTGCTGATCCCCGAGGCTGAGCAGCTGCTGCACCTTGACGGTGCACGCCGAGGTGCGCAAGCACCACCGCTTCGGGTGAGCCAGGCTGGGTTCATCGCCGCTTCCGCCATGGCCGCCATCTCCCTCACCGACGACCAGATCACCCAGCTGCCGCAGCTGCTGCCTCAGTGGCAGCTGGCCAACGGCAAATTGCGCCGTGAGCTGCGCTTCGCCGACTTTGTGGAGGCGT
>JBIKKZ010000181.1:0-3980 GCA_044360095.1 Vulcanococcus sp.
GTGGCGGTGGTAGCGCTGGTGGTGCTGCTGCCGGCGGCCCGCAGCGACCCCTACACCCGCAGCACCCTGCAGCTGAGTGGCTCCGGGGAGCGGGGCGAGCAGCTGTTTCTGATCAACTGCGCCGGCTGCCACGGCATCGCCGCCCAGGGGCTGGTGGGACCGAACCTGCACGGCGTGCACAACCGCAAAAACAACCGCCAGCTGATCCAGCAGGTGGTGAGCGGCCGCACCCCCCCCATGCCCCGCTTCCAGCCTGAACCGCAGGCCATGGCCGACCTGCTGACCTACCTCAACACGCTCACGTGAGCCTGGCGGTGGTGTTGGTGGAACCGGCCGGCCCCCTCAACGTGGGGAGCGTGGCCCGGCTGTGCGCCAACTTCAACATCGCTGATCTGCGGCTGGTGGCCCCCCGCTGCGACCACCGGGGCCCGGAGGCCCGGCTGATGGCGATGCATGCCGAAGCCGTGCTGGAGCAGGCGCAGGTGTTTCCCCACCTGGAGGCCGCCCTGGCGGACTGCACACGGGTGGTGGCCACCAGCGGTCGCCTCGAACCCGAGGGTCTGCCCCTGAGCGAGCCGGAGCAGGCGCTGGGGTGGCTGCAGCCGCTGCTCGAGCCCAGCTCGGCCCGGGGGGCGCTGGTGTTCGGGCGGGAGGATTGCGGCCTCACCAACCAGGAGCTGCTGCAGGCGGGGCGGGTGCTGCGGCTCCACAGCAGCGCCGCCTACGCCTCGCTCAACCTCTCCCATGCCGTGGCGATCTGCCTGCACGGCCTGCAGCAGCCGCAGCCCGCGGGGCCGAACCCCACGACGGCGGAGCCCTGCCCCCGAGGTGCCCTGGAGGCGGCCCTGGCGGATGCGGAGGCCCTGCTGCTGGAGGTGGGATTCCTGCATCCGCACACGGCGGAGGCGCGCATGGGCAAACTGCGGGCCCTGCTGCAGCGGGCCCAGGTGCGCGAGCCGGAGGTGGCGCTGCTGCGCGGCATGGTGCGCCAAGTGCGCTGGGCAACGCAGCGGCGGAGCCCCTAACGTCTGCCCCGTGCCCAGCCCCACCAGCCTGTGAGCGCCAGCCGCCCCAACCGCCCCAGCAACGCCCCGGGCTGGGGGACGCCGCTGCAACTGGTGCTGCGGTTGCTGGTGATGGGCCTGGGGCTCGGGGTGATCACCGGCACCGCCCTGAAACTGCTGGCCCCCCGCCTGGCCGGCACGGGCCAACCCGGCCCCGCCACCACCCCGTCCCTGGGGCTGCCCGGGGGCAGCAACCTGCCCCGCGGCCTGGCCCTGGGGCGCTTTGAGCCCCGCACGGAACTCACCGGGTTGAGCCAGAAATGGGCCCAACTGGCGGCCGTGCACAACGACCTGCAGGCCAGCGGCTACCTGCTGGTGCTCGACGACGGCCGCTTCGCCCAGCTCAACCCGGAGCGCCCCCTGCCGGCGGCCAGTTCGATCAAGACCCCCATCCTGCTGGCGGGGTTGGAGGAGCTGGATGCTGGCCGGCTGCGCTGGAACGAACCGCTCACCCTCACCAAGGAGGTGATCGGCGGCGGCGCCGGTTGGATGGCCAGCCGCCCCCTCGGCAGCCGTTTCCCCTTTTGGGAGGCGGCCACCGAAATGATCCGGGTGAGCGACAACAGCGCCACCAACCTGCTGATCAAACGCCTCGGGGGCAAGGCCAGCCTCAACGCCCGCTTCCAGGCCATGGGCCTCACCGGCACGGTGATCAACAACTGGCTGCCGGACCTCGACGGCACCAACACCACCAGCGCCCACGACCTGGCCCGCTCCATTGCCCTGGTGGACACCGGCGAGAAACTCAGCCCCCGGGCCCGCGACCTGTTCCGCGAGATGATGGGCACCTCCCGCACCAACACCTTGCTGCCCCTGGGGCTGCTGATGGGGCTGGGGGGCGACTCCGCCGACCCCGATAGCGACCTGCTGGGCCATGGCGTGACCGTGCTCAACAAAACCGGCGACATCGGCATCGCCTACGCCGACGGGGGCCTGATCCAGTTGCCCAATGGCCAGCGGGCGGTGGCGGCCTTTCTGGTGAAGGGCCCCTTCAACGACCAGCGCTCCACCGACCTCATCCGGGCCATGGCCGCCGAGGTGGCCCGCAGCCTGATCGGCAAACCCGCCGGCAACGCCACCCCCCGACCATGACTCCATTCCCCCTGCTGCTGCTCGCGGCCAGCCCCACCCCAGCCGCCACCCCCGCGCCAGCGCCCCCGCCGATTCAACGGCCCCAAACCGTGGCCCCCCTTCCGGGGGGGCTCGATCCGGTGCTGGTGGTCAACGACAACAACCCGGAGCTGATCAGCGAACCCGGCATCCTGCTCTCCACCTTCCCCGGCCAGGGGCGCAGCCAACCGGACGCCCACCTCAACCTGCCGCTGAACGGCCGCTTCGACCTGTTCAGCCACCACGTGTTCGCCGGCAAACCCGACCAGCTCAACTCCACGCTCTGGCTAGCGGTGGTGGCCCAACCCCGGGGCCCGCAGCCGGTGACCCTTCAGCTGCTGTCTGGCTCCACTGCCCTCTCCCAGGCCACCGACCGGGTGCAGCCCCAGGCCCCCTTTCTGCCCCTCCCGGAGCTGATGCCCCAAGACGGCAGCACCTTCTCCGGCCCGGGCAGCCGTGTGGCCACCGAACTGCTCGGCCGCCAGCGCAACCCGCTGCTGCCGGAGCGCTGGACCCTGCCACCCGGCCAACCCACCACGCTGCTGGCCTTGCCCCTTCCGGTGCGGGGCCTCGACCCCCTGCTCAACGGCCGCAACCTGCAGCTGCGCCTGCAGAGCTCAGGCGCGGTGAGCCTGGCCACCCTGGCGGCCTTCGGCGAGGGCGACCAACCGCCGCCGCCGGAGCGCTGGGCCGCCCTGCTGGATGGGGGGCTGAGCGCCAAGGAACACAGCCCCACCCCCCGCGGCAGCAGCGGCAAGCTGGTGTATTCGCGGGTCAGTGGGGTGCAGGTGGGCAGCACCTGGCGCGGCACCATCACCGACCCCGGCCAGCCCTACCTCTCCGCCAGCCGGGCGCCGATCTCCTGGCCGATTGCCTCCCTGGAGCGCGGCAGCCTCGGCACCCGCCAGGTGCAAACCGCCGAGCTCAAGGCCTTCTACCCCGGCACCGCCTGGGCGGCCCACGGCAACTACGGCGTGGAGTACGACCTCACCCTGCCCCTGCGCAACGGCGGCCCCCAGCCCGTGCGGCTGGAGCTGGCCCTGGAGAGCCCGATCAAGGGCGACCAGGCGATCGGTGGCCTGCGCTTCAAGGCCAAGCCGGGCCCCCCGGTGATGTTCCGCGGCACCGTGGAGGTGAGCGGCCTGGATGGCCCCGATGGCAGGCCCAGCGGCCGCCAGGGGTTCCACCTGGTGCAGCGGGTGGGGCAACAGGGGCCGGCCCTGGGCACCATCAGCCTGGCGCCGGGCGGCAGCCGCAGCCTGCGGGTGCGGTTGATCTACCCGGCGGATGCCACCCCGCCCCAGGTGCTCAGCCTGCTGCCTGTGAAACAATCCCCCGAACAGCCTGAACCATCCCGCTGATGCAAGCCCGCAAGCGCAGGGTTTACCCCTTCACCGCCATCGTGGGCCAGGAGGAGATGAAGCTGGCGCTGCTCCTCAACGTGATCGATCCGCGCATCGGCGGCGTGATGATCATGGGCGACCGCGGCACGGGCAAGAGCACCACGATCCGGGCCCTGGCCGACCTGCTGCCGGAGATCGATGTGGTGGGCGGCGACCCCTACAACAGCTCCCCCAGCGACCCCGACCTGCAAAGCACCGAGGTGCGGCAGCGGCAGGAGCAGGGCGAACAGCTGCCCATCGAACAGCGGCAGGTGCCGATGGTGGACCTGCCCCTCGGGGCCACGGAAGACCGCCTCTGCGGCACCATCGACATTGAGAAGGCCCTCAGCGAAGGCGTGCGGGCCTTTGAGCCGGGCCTGCTGGCCAAGGCCAACCGCGGCCTGCTCTACGTGGATGAGGTGAA
>JBIKKZ010000022.1:0-12692 GCA_044360095.1 Vulcanococcus sp.
GACCACCCTGGCGAGCACCATGGCGACCACCGCATGTTCGGCCTGGCCACCTTTCTGGTGGCCGATGGCATGACCTTTGCGGGCTTCTTCGCCGCCTACCTCACCTTCCGGGCGGTGAACCCATTGCCCTCCGGGTCCACCTATGAACTGGAGCTGCTGCTGCCCACCGTCAACACCGTGATCCTGCTGGTGAGCAGCTTCACCTTTCACCGGGCCGGCTCCGCCCTGCGCCGCAACGACGGCGATGGCTGCCAGCGCTGGTTGCTGATCACCGCCGCCCTGGGCTTCAGCTTCCTGGCTGGCCAGATGAAGGAGTACTTCAGCCTGCCCTTCGGCCTCACGGACAACCTGTTCGCCAGCACCTTCTATGCCATCACGGGCTTCCACGGGCTGCACGTGACCCTCGGTGGCCTGATGATCCTGATCGTGTGGTGGCAGAGCCGCCAGGGTGGACGGGTGCGCGGCGGAGACCCCTTTCCACTCGAGGCAGCCGAGCTGTACTGGCACTTCGTGGATGGAATCTGGGTGGTGCTCTACGGAATCCTCTATCTGCTCTGACTGGCGTCGGGGCGAACCGTTGGCCAAAAACTGAATCTTTTCCTCGCGATCTGCCCTTGCCGATGTTCGAGATCGATCGGCACAATCGGGCCAGCAGCTCTCCGCTCCAACGGTGTTCGTCGAAGAGAAAGTCAGCGCCCCAACCCAGATGCTGGAGGGCAAGGCCCTGCTCGATAAGGCGCGTTCCCTAAGCAACCGCCCGGAAGATCAGATCGCGCGGGCCTGCGGCTATGTGGGGCCCAGCGGCCGGCTGCTCAAAAAGAGCTTCTACCGCGCCCTGGTGGAGGCCAAGGGTTACACCATCCCCAGCCACAGCTCCGGCGGTGGGGGCGGGAGCCGCGGGCGGCAGGCAGAATTCCGCACCCGCGTTCACGGCAACGGCAACCTGCTGATCGGCCACGCCTACACACGGCGCATGGGTCTGGAGCCGGGCCAGGAATTCAAGATTGAAATCCACAAGGAAACCGGCTCCATTTGGCTGCTGCCCCTCAAGGAGGGTGCCGCCAGCTAAGCCCGTCAGCCCTCGGGTTCGTGGAAGGCGGCGCTGAACACCAACAGGTCGACACCGCTGAACAGGAAGCTGATCCCCACCAGGATCCCCAGCACCGTGAGCAGGCCGCCGGCCTGCATGGTCACGATCAGCAGGCCGAGGATCAGGGTCACGATGCCGTTGGCGAGGCCCCAGCCCCAGCCCGACATCTCCCGGTGGGACAGCGCCACGATTGCCGCCACCACGCCTTCCACCAGGAAGACGATGCCGATGGCAAAGGCGAGGGCCGCCACCTGGGCCGCGGCGGGCACCAGGCCGGCACTGAACTGCTGAATGATCCAGCCACCGGTGACCACAAACAGGGTGGACACCACCAGGCGCCAGAAGCAATGCCAGCGGCTGAGGCGGCGGGAACGGTTGAGGCCGTTGACCCAGCCGACAATGCCGCCCACCAGGAAGGCGAGCGCCACCACCACGGTGACCCAGGCGGAGGCGATCACCGGAAACAGCAGCGCCAGCACGCCCAGCACCAGCAGCAGGATGCCCTCAGCGATGGTGAAGCTGCGCAGGGAGCCGAGGCCCGACTCGACACGCTCAGGAGCCATGGATGGGTGAACAGGACAACATTCCCGGACGCTATTCAACGGGGCCTGAATCGTCAGCCCGCCGACCGGTTTTGCAACCTCAACAGCGGCGCGGCCCCCTCAACCCCAACCATGATCCGCCAGCCAGGCGGCCGTCATTGGAGGCTCCGCCGCTGCCGCGGGGGCGCCATGGCGCAGCAGCCGCTCGGTGTACTTCGCCAGCAGATCCGCCTCCAGGTTCACCGCATCGCCCGGGCGCAGGTGGCGCAGGGTGGTGGACGCCCAGGTGTGGGGGATCACCGCAATCCAGAAGCTGGCGCCGTCGTGGCTGCAGCCAGCCACCGTGAGGCTGATGCCATCCACCGCCACGCTGGCCTTCTCGCACACGTAGCGGCCGTAGGCGGGGTCATCCCAGCGCAGGCTGAGCTGCCAGGAGGCGCTCTGCTGCTCCACCGCCACCACGGTGCCCTGGCCATCCACGTGGCCACTCACCAGGTGCCCCCCCAGCCGATCCGCCAGCCGCAGCGCAGGCTCCAGGTTCACCCAGGCACGCTGTTTTGCCTTGGCGGCCAGGGTGGTGCGCGCCAGGGTTTCTTCGCTCACATCGGCGCGAAAGCCCTGGGCGGAGTGGGCCGTGACCGTGAGGCACACCCCATCCACGGCGACGCTCTCGCCCAGCTGCAGCTGGGCGGTATCGAGGGCCGCTCCGGCGGGGATCAGCAGCTCCACGCCCGAGCCGGTGCGCTGCAGCTGGCCCACGGCCTGCACCAACCCGGTGAACATGCGGTGCCCCGTCCAACCCTGGCCATAATCGGGCAGAACGGCCTGCGGGCAAGCGATGGTTGAGATGCGCGTGGCCGGCATTGCCCTGGACGCGGCCAGTCGCAGCCCGATCGTGCTGCTGCGCGACCCCTCCGGACGCCGCCAGGTGCCGATCTGGATCGACCAAGCCCAGGCCCAAAACATCATGGCCGGCCTGAGCGAGCAGCCGCCGCCGCGGCCCCTCAGCCACGACCTGATGGCCCAACTGTTGGAGGCCGGTGGCCTCAGCCTCGAGCGGGTGATCATCCACACCATCGAGGACAGCACCTTCCGCGCCGTGCTCAAGCTCAGCCACGGCGACGGCGACGGCGACACCGTTGAACTCGACGCCAGGCCCAGCGATGCCATCGCCCTGGCCCTGCGCACCGGCAGCGGCATTTGGATGCTGGAGGAGGTGGTGGCCGACGCCTCAATCCCCGTGGATGCGGAGGCCGACGCCGAGGACGATGCCGACTTCCGCCGCTTCCTCGACCAGGTGAGCCCGGCCGAACTGGTGCGGCAGATCGGCCGGGCCCGCAGCGAGGGGGCCGACCCTGACGGCGGCAACGACCCCGACAGCGATGCCGGAGCCGACGGCCCTGGCTGAGCCACGCCCCTTTGGACGGGGGCCGGCCGTCTCCCCCTTCTGCCTGGGCACCATGCGCGCCACCGGCAGCGCCCAGCAGATGGCGGCGGTGCTGGAGGCGGCCCTGGAGGCGGGGATCTGGCACATCGAAACCGCCCCCGCCTACGGGCCGGCGGAGCGGTTTCTGGGCCAGGCGCTGCGCACCCTGCAGCAACGGCACCCTCAGCGCCATGGGCAGCTGGTGCTCACCAGCAAGCTGCTGCCGGAGGTCAGCCTGGAGGCGGGTAAACGGCAGCTGCGGCAGATCCTTGAGCGGCTTGGGCTCGAGCGGCTGCACAACCTGGCGGTGCATGGCCTCAACCGGCCCGAGCACCTGCACTGGGCCACGGCCGGCCCCGGCGCCGAGCTGCTGCGCTGGGCCCTGGGGGAGGGGCTGGTGGGCCAGGTGGGCTTCTCCAGCCACGGCAGCACGGCCCTGATCGAGCAGGCCCTCGCCAGCGGGAGGTTCCAGTTCTGCAGCCTTCATCTGCACCTGTTCGACCAGACCCGTCTGCCCCTGGCCCGGGCGGCCCTGGCGCAGGGCATCGGGGTGCTGGCCATCTCCCCGGCCGACAAGGGGGGCCGGCTCTACGACCCGCCGCCGCTGCTGCAGGCCGACTGCGCCCCGTTTGCGCCGCTGGAGCTGGCCTACCGCTTCCTGCTCGACCAGGGCATCTCCACCCTCAGCCTGGGGGCCGCCCAACCCAGCGACCTGGCCCTGGCCGCCGCCATGGCCGGCCCCTCAGCGGCGCCGGCCCCCTGGCTCAACGCCCCCCAACGGGCCGCCCTGGAGCGGTTGACCCTGGCCGGCCAAGGGCGGCTGGGGGCCGAGCGCTGCGGGCAATGCCGCGCCTGCCTGCCCTGCCCCAACGGCGTGCCGATCCCGGAGCTGCTGCGGCTGCGCAACCTGGCGGTGGGCCATGGGATGCAGGCTTTTGCTGAGGAGCGCTACAACCTGATCGGCCGCGCCGGCCACTGGTGGGAGGAGCACAACGCCAGCGCCTGCGGCCGCTGCGGCGACTGCCTGCCGCGCTGCCCGCTGCAGCTGCCGATCCCCGACCTCCTGGCGGACACCCACCGCCGCTTGGCGGCCCCGCCGCGGCGGCGGCTCTGGGGGTAGGGCTCAGACCCCTCAGCCCCCTCAGGGCCCAGCCAGGGCGCCATCCCAGAGGGCCTGCCAACGCCGTTGCTCAGCGGCGCTGAAGGGCGGCAAGTTGGTGCAGCGGGCCAGCACCGGCGGCGGGGGCAACAACAGCGGCCGCAGCCGCCGCGGCCAGCGTGCCAAGGCCCCCTGCAGGCGTTGGGGGGGCAGCGGCGGCACACAACCCCCCGCCAACAGGCGATCCAACAGGGGCAACGTCAACCCATCGCGGAGCCATTCGAGCGGCAATGGCACCGTGGGCTCGCCATCGCGGCCCAGCTGCATCAGCAGCTGCCACGAGAGGGGCGAACCGCTCTCCGGCAGGAGAGCCTCAAGACGGGGATCGCGCAGCAGCAGCGGCAGGGCCCGTTGGCTGGGCACCACAGCGGCATCGGCATCGCCGGCCAGCAGCCACTGCAGCCCATCGCGTTCGTCGAAGGCGAGGACCTGGCGGCGCAGCGCCCCCAGGCGGGCCGGCAGGCGGGGATCCTCCAGGGCGGCCGGGTCGGCCGGATCCAAACCCAATTGGCGCAGAACCAGCTCGATCACCACCCGTGGGCTGGAGGGCAGCACCAGGCGGCCCCGCAGGCTGGGGTCCAGCAGCAGCGACCACCCGTCCGATCGGCGGCGCAGCAGGTCGGGGCGGTTGCGCAGCAGCAGCACCCAGGTGCCGAAGGCCCAGGGGAAGGCCAGGGTGGGGGCGCCGGGCGGAGCGAACAGGCGGCTGGGGGCCGCCGCCAGGGGATCGAGCTCCCGCAGCAACCCCTCCACCGCCAGGGGGCGCAGCCGCGCCGGCGGCACCTGCTGGGCCCAGCCATCCCCCAGGGCCAGCAGGGTGGGCACCGGCTGGGGGCTGGCGATGGCCTGCAGCAGCGCCTCGGGGCTTTCAAAGGGCCGGGCGCGCCAGGGGTCGGGCAGGGCCTTGCTCCAGGCCGGCGGCAGCTGCCCGCGCACCAGCAGCAGCTGCGGCGCCGCACCCCCCAGGCCGCGGCAGGCGCCGAGGGCGGCCGCCCCCAGAAGGGCCCCACCGCCGGCGGAGAGCTGCAACAGGCGGCGGCGGCTCAGCACGGCTCGGTGGTCCATCCCGCCGACCCTAGGAACGCAGCCCGGCGCAGGCCCGCTCGCAGGCCTCGGCCAACCGCTGGGGGCTGCGGCCACTCAACTCCCACAGCAGGGCCAGGCCGCCGGCCCCCACCCCCTCCTTCACGTAGCCCTGCTCGTAGGCCAGCAATTCCGGGCTGCTGCAGCCGCTGAAGCGCAGGCTGCTGGCGAAGGCCAGCGGGGCCTGGCCCCAGCGCCCGGCGATCTGCTGCAGCAACAGGACCAGATCGCTGCTGGCCTCCTCCGCCACCCAGGCGGTGGTGCCGAGGGCCACCTGGGCCAGCAGGGCGGGGCGCTGCTGCGGAGGCGCCAGGGCCAGGGCCAGGGCCAACACCGCCGCCATCTGGCTGCCCCCCGCCAGCAGCAGCGGCAACGGCGCCGCCGCCGCCCCCAACAGCACCCCCGCCACCAGGGCCTGCATGGGGTCACCCACCGCCGCCAGCACCGCCTCCGGGCTGGGGTTTGGGCCGAGCTGCGCCGCCGCCAGGCCGCGCGCCACCAACTCAGCCTTGAGGCCATGGGCCGGCTCCCGCAGGCTGCCGCTCACCAGGCCAGCCGCCTCCACCCCCAGCCCCTGCAGCACCGCCTGGGCGGTGGTGGTGCCGCCGGGCACGCACTCCGCCAGCAGCAGCGGCACCCCCGACGCCGCCAGGCGCTCACCCCAGCGGCGGCCCCGGGCCAACAGCTGCGCCACCCGTTGCGGATCCATCGCCGCACCGCCGCTCAGGCAGCGGGCCGGCCCCTGGCCGCAGCGCAGGTGGGGCACCGCCGGCGCCACGGGCACCCCCAGATCCACCACCAGGGGATCCAGGCCCAACTCCCGCACCACCACATGGGCGATCAGGGCAGGGCTCACCCCCGCCGGCAGCGGCGGCAGGGCATGGGGCCGGGGCTGATCGGGGCCCAGCAGCAACAGCTCGGCATCGGCGGCGGCCGTGCGCTGGCGGGCGGCGGGGGTGGCCCCGGCGGCGGAGATGCCCGGCACGGCGGCGGTGTCCGTGCCGGCCAACACCAGCACCACCTGTGGCAGGGGCAGGGGCAGGTTCGCCTCCAGCCAGGGTCGCCGCAGGCGCGCACACCAGCGATCCGCCAGGGCGGGATCGCCGCTGAGCCGCCGCAGGTTCAAAGTGGATCGAGGGCCAGCAGGGGCCGCAGCAGCGCCGGTGGATCGCTGATCGGGCTCTGCAGGCGGGCAAAGATCCACAGCGCCACCGCGTGCAGCGCCAACACATAGATCAGGTTTTGCAGCAGCACCAGCGCCAGGGCCATCAGCTGCACCTGCAGCAGGTCGGGGCCACCGCCCAATTGCAACAGCCCCGCCAGCCGCTCCAACAGCTGGGCCGAGGCGGTGGTGATCACCACCCAGAGGTTTTCCCCCAGCAGCACCGAGAGCACCGCCACCCGCACCAGAAAGCCGGCGGCGCCGATCAACAGGCCCACGCTCCAGCTCAGCCACCAGCTCAGGCGGCGGCGCCAGCACCAGCCGAGCCAGAGGGCCAGCAGGCCGTAGGGGAACAGCACCAGGGGGCCACGGATCGGCCCCATCAAGGCCACCAGCAACAGGGCCGTCACCGTGACACCCTCCACGGCGCAACGGCCGTTGTGGCGCAGCTGCAGCAGCGCCAGGGGCAGGGGCAGGGCCAGGCGAAACAGGGCGCCGCCCACCGGCAGGTAATAGAGCCCCACCCACAACAGGGCCGTGGCCGCCGCCAGGTAGGCGGTGTCCGTGAGCTGGCGGGCCTGCCGGCGCGACAGGCTCATCGCGGCGGGGGTGCCGCGCTGCGCTGCGGCGTGCCGTAGCCGTCACCACCTGGCTTGACCCGCTCAATCGTTTCCACCTCAAAGCTCACCCCAGCGGCCCGCAGGGCCTCGGTGACGCGCTCAGCCGGGGCGGCGGGGTCGGCGGCCGGGAGCTTGATGGTGACCCGGTAGGGGGCCGGCGTGGCCGATGGCACCGCCCGCGGCGGCCGCGAAGGATTGGTCGCCGGCGCAGCGGCCCCCGCGGCAGCGGTGGGCTTGGGCTTGGCGGCGGCAGGGCCGGCTGGCTTGCCGGGGGCCGCCGCGGGGGCCGCAGGCCGCGGGGCGGGGGGTGCGGCCTGGGGGGTGGAGAAGCTGCGGGAGAGCTGATCGCCGAAGGGGGTGCCGCTGCAACCGGCCAACGCCACCGCGGGCAACAGGGGCAGCAGCGTTCGGCTCAGCAAATTCCGCGGCATCGGGTTCCGCGGCATCAGCTATCGGCGGCGCGGATGATGCGCACGGCACTGGCCCGCAGCCGACCGGATTTGGTGGTGGCGGGGGCCTTCTTGGCGGCGGCCTTGGGCGCCTGGGCGGCCGCCGGCTTGCGGGTTCCGGCCGCGGCCGGTTTGCGGCCCTTGCCCTTGCCGCTGGCGGCCTTGGCGGCCAAGAGCTCCACCGCCTGCTCCAGGGTGATGGTGTCCGCGGTGACGCCCTCCGGCAGGGAGGCGTTGACCTTGCCCTGCTTCACGTACTGCCCATAGGGGCCATCGAACACCTGGATCGCCTCGTCGCCGCCCTCCGGCGTGCCGAGGTCCTTGAGGGCCGTGCGGCCGCCGCGGCCGCGCTTGGGCTGGGCCAGCAGCTCCACGGCCCGGCTCAGCCCCACCATCAGCACGTCGTCCTCGGCCTTGAGGGAGCGGTAGTCCTTCTCCCCTTTGCCCTTGTGGTGCACCACGTAGGGGCCGAAGCGGCCGAGGCCCGCCTCGATCTTGCCCCCATCCGGGTGTTCCCCCAGGTGGCGGGGCAGGCGCAACAGCCCCAGGGCATCCTCCAGGGTGAGCGCTTCGGGCTTGGCCCCCTTGGGCAGGGAGGCGCGTTTCGGCTTGGGGTTGTCGTCGCTCACCTGGCCCCGCTGCACGTAGGGGCCGTACTGGCCGAACAGCAGGTAGACCAACTCGCCGGTTTCCGGGTCTTCCCCGAGGGATTCGGGGCCGTCGGCCTTCTGCTTGAGGATCAGCTCGGCGCGGTCGGCATCCAGATCCGCAGGGGTGATCTCCTGGGGCAGGGTGGCCTTGAGCAGCTCCTCGCTGCCGTCGTCGGCCACGCGCTTGGTTTCCAGGTAGGCGCCGAACCGGCCGATCCGCACCACGCAGGGCAAGCCCTCCAGCTCAATGGTGCGGGAGGCGCCGGGGTCAATGTCGCCCTCCCGCTGGGCCACCTGGTTTTCCAGGCCGTTGTCGCCTTTGAAGAACGCCTCCAGGTAGGGCAGCCATTGCTCCTTGCCGGTGGAGATCTCGTCGAGGCTGTTCTCCATGCGGGCGGTGAAGCCCGTGTCCACCAGGTCGGGGAAGTGCTCCTCCAGCAGGGCGGTCACGGCGAAGGCCGTGAAGCTGGGGGTGAGGGCGTTGTTCTGGAGGGTGGCGTAGCCCCGGTCGACGATCGTGCCGATGATCGAGGCGTAGGTGGAGGGGCGGCCGATGCCCTCCTTCTCCAGCATCTTCACCAGGGCCGCTTCGCTGTAGCGGGCGGGGGGCTGGGTCTGGTGGCCCAGGGCCTCCACCTCGGCGCAGCTGGGTTGGTCGCCGGCCTTGAGGGCGGGCAGCAGCACCTCCTGGCCCTCCAGGGCCGCATCGGGGTCATCGCTGCCCTCCACGTAGGCGCGGAAGAAGCCGGGGAAATCGATGCGCTTGCCGCTGGAGCGGAACTGGGCGGGGCCCAGGCTGCCGCCATCCACCTCCAGATCCACGCTGAGCATGGTGAGCTTGGCGTCGGCCATCTGGGAGGCCACGGTGCGCTTCCAGATCAGCTCGTAGAGGGCCAGATCGCGGCCATCCAGCCCCGTGGCACTGGGGTCGCGGAAGCTCTCGCCGGCGGGGCGGATCGCCTCATGGGCCTCCTGGGCATTGCGGGCCTTGGTGGAGAACTGGCGCGGCGAGGGGCTCAGGTAGGGCTGGCCGTACTTGGCCTGCACGCAGCTGCGGGCGGCATTGATGGCCTGGTCGCTGAGGTGCACCGAGTCGGTGCGCATGTAGGTGATGAAACCGCGCTCGTAGAGCCCCTGGGCGGTGCGCATCGTTTCGCGGGCCGAGAGCCGCAGCTTGCGGTTGGCCTCCTGCTGCAGGGTGCTGGTGGTGAACGGGGCCACCGGCTTGCGCACGCTCGGCTTTTCCTCCACCGCCGCCACCCGCCAGGGGGCCGCCAGCACCACCTCCCGCAGGCTGCGGGCCTCGGCTTCGCTCAGCAGCCGCACCGTGCTGCCGGCCTTGAGGGCACCGGTGGCTTCGTCGAAGTCGGAGCCGCCGGCGATCCGCTCACCTTTCAGCTGAACCAGCTTGGCGTCGAAGTGGGCGCCGGCCTGCTGCAGCTGGGCCTTGAGATCCCAGTAGCTGCCGCTGCGGAAGGCCCGCCGCGCCCGCTCCCGCTGCACCAGCAGCCGCACCGCCACCGACTGCACCCGGCCGGCGGAGAGGCCCCATGCCACCTTCTTCCACAGCAGCGGCGAGAGGGTGTAGCCCACCAGGCGATCGAGGATGCGGCGCGTCTCCTGGGCGTGCACCAGCTCCATGTCGAGCTCGCGGGTCTGCTCCAGGGCGCGGCCGATGGCCTCCTTGGTGATCTCGTGGAACACCATCCGTTTCACCGGCACCTTCGGCTGCAGCAGCTGCAGCAGGTGCCAACTGATCGATTCCCCTTCCCGGTCTTCGTCCGTGGCCAGCAGCAGGCGGTCGGCCCCCTTGAGGGCATCTTTGAGCTCCTTGACCACCTTCTTCTTGTCCTTCGGCACCACGTAAAGCGGCTCGAAGTTGTTGGCGGTGTTAACGCCGAGGTTGGCCCACTTCTCGCCCTTCTGGGCCGCGGGAATCTCGCTGGCGTTGTTGGGGAGATCGCGCACGTGACCCATCGAGGCCTCCACCCGGAAGTCCTTCGGCAGGAACCCGCGGATGGTGCGGGCCTTGGTGGGGCTCTCGACGATGACGAGGGTGTGCGCCACAGGCAGGCGGAAAACCGCTTCCTTCTTTATCGCACCGGCGGTCAACCCCCGGCCGCGGCGCCCAAATCCAGGGGGCAACGCGGCTACAGTCCGAGCCAACGGGCGACACTGACCAGCTGTGCTCTCTCTTTTGGCCGCGGCCGATCTCGGCAATGCAGCCGCCCCTGCGGTGAGTGCGATCACCTCCCTGCAGCTGAATGCCGGGGCCATCGCCCCCGAAGGTGCGGTGCTGCTGGCGATGCTGGCCTGCCTGCTGGTGGACCTGGCCGGTGAACGGGCCGCGGCCCGCTGGGTGCCGGTGTTCTCCTACGCCGGCCTGGGCACGGCCCTCGGACTCCTGGCCCTGCAATGGAACAGCGCCCCACTGGAGCCCGCCTTCCTGGGGGCCTTCCTGGCGGACAACCTGGCCATCGCCTTCCGGGCGGTGGTGGCCGCCTCCACCCTGCTGTCGCTGCTGATCAGCTGGCGCTACGTGGAGCGGGCCGGCACCCCGGTGGGCGAGTATGCGTCGATCCTGCTGGCCGCCACCCTCGGGGCCATGCTGCTCTGCGGCTCCACCGACCTGGTGAGCATCTTCGTGTCGCTGGAGACCCTCTCGGTGGCCAGCTACCTGCTGTCGGGCTACATGAAGCGCGACGCCCGCAGCTCCGAAGCGGCCCTCAAATACCTGCTCGTGGGCTCCGCCGCCGCCGCGGTGTTCCTGTACGGCGCCTCGCTGCTCTACGGCCTCACCGGCGGCAGCACCGGCCTCGATGCGGTGGCCCTGGCGCTGCAATCGAGCGCATCACCGGTGGCCGCCCTGGCCCTGGTGTTCGTGCTGGCCACGGTGGCCTTCAAGATCGCCGCCGTGCCCTTCCACCAGTGGACGCCCGACGTCTACGAAGGCTCCCCCACCCCCGTGGTGGCATTCCTGTCGGTGGGTTCCAAGGCCGCGGGCTTTGCCCTGGCGCTGCGGATTCTGGTGGGCTGTTTTGAGCCCTTCGAGGCCCAATGGAAGCTGCTGTTCACCGTGCTGGCGATCCTGAGCATGGTGCTGGGCAACGTGGTGGCCCTGGCCCAGACCTCCATGAAGCGGATGCTGGCCTACAGCTCCATCGGCCAGGCGGGCTTCGTGATGATCGGCCTGGTGTGCGGCACCGAGGACGGCTACGCCGCCATGGTGCTCTACATGGCGGCCTACCTGTTCATGAACCTGGGGGCCTTCGCCTGCATCATCCTGTTCTCCCTGCGCACCGGCAGTGACCGCATCTCCGATTACGCCGGGCTCTACCAGAAGGATCCGCTGATCACCCTGGGCCTCAGCCTGTGCCTGCTCTCCCTCGGTGGCATCCCGCCGATGCTGGGCTTCTTTGGCAAGATCTACCTCTTCTTCGCCGGCTGGGCAGACCACCAATACCTGCTGGTGGTGGTGGGCCTGCTCACCTCCGTGGTGTCGATCTACTACTACATCTCGGTGATCAAGATGATGGTGGTGAAGGAACCCCAGGAGGCCTCCGATGTGGTCAAGGCCTACCCGGAGGTCAACTGGAGCGTGGCCGGCCTGCAACCGCTGCGGGCAGCACTGGTGACCTGCGTGGTGGTGACCGCCGTGGGCGGCATCCTCTCCAACCCCCTGTTTGGCTGGGCCAACGGCGCCGTGGCGGGCACGCCCATGCTGCAGAAGGCACTGGCGGCCAGCGGTCTGCCCATCGGCTGATGGCCGGCTCCGGGATGTTGGTGGCCGAGCTGGAGCACGTGCGCAAGGTGTACGGCAGTGGCGACACGGCCGTCACCGCTCTCGACGACCTCTGCCTCAACGTGAACCAGGGGGAGTATTTGGCGGTGATGGGCACCTCCGGCTCCGGCAAAAGCACCGCCATGAACATCCTGGGCTGCCTGGATCGCCCCAGCAGCGGCAGCTACCGCCTCAACGGCACCGCCGTGGAGCAGCTCAGCGACGACCAGCTCGCCGACCTGCGCAACCGCGAGCTGGGCTTTGTGTTTCAGCAGTTCCACCTGCTGCAGGAGCTCACGGCCCTAGAAAACGTGATGCTGCCGATGGTCTACGCCGGCGTGCCGGCGGAGCAACGGGAGCGGCAGGGCCGGGCGGCCTTGGAGCGGGTGGGGCTCGGCACCCGGTTGCACAACAAACCCAACCAGCTCTCCGGCGGCCAGCAGCAACGGGTGGCGGTGGCGCGGGCGATCATCAACCAGCCGCACCTGCTGCTGGCGGATGAACCCACCGGCGCCCTCGACTCCCGCACCACCGCCGAAGTGCTCGACCTGTTCGACGAGCTGCACCGGCAGCAGGGCATGACGATCCTGCTGGTGACCCACGAGCACGACGTGGCCGCTCGGGCGGAGCGGATTGTGCACTTCCACGACGGGCGCCTGGTGGAGAGCGGCGCCGGCTCGCAGTCCTAGCCGCGGGGCAGCCCGGGCCGTTCGAGGCTCTCCAGCAGCTG
>JBIKKZ010000182.1:0-3937 GCA_044360095.1 Vulcanococcus sp.
GGAAACCTGGATCCAGCGGCTGCACCCCGGCCAGCCGGGCCTGTGGATGGGGGTGGGCGGCAGCTTCGATGTGTGGTCGGGTGTGAAGCAGCGGGCACCGCAGTGGATGAGCCGCCTGCAGATCGAATGGCTCTACCGGCTGGTGCAGGAGCCCAGCCGCTGGCGGCGGATGCTGGCGCTGCCGGCCTTCGCCTGGGCGGTGTTGCGCCGGGGCTGACTGGGCAAAAAAAACGGTGGGTTCAACCCACCGCCCAGGTCAGCTCGGCTGGCTGCTGACTGCGGTTCAGCGGAAACCCACGGAGGCCTGCCACACGAAGGCCAGCAGCAGGAACAGCAGCGGGATGATCGGGAGGATGTCGATCAGGGGCGCAAAGGCCTGGTAGGCCTCGGGCAGCTGGGCCAGGGTCTGCAGGGCGTAGGCGGCCATTGCGAACGCATCACGGGCTAGGGGCGGACGCTACCACGTGTGGGCGGCCGGAGAGTCGGCGTTCCAGGGAGCGAAATCCTCTGCAAAACAGCCATCGGCGATGGCCTGGGCCATGGCGCTGGTGAAGCGCAGCAGCTGGGTGATGTTGTGGAGGCTGAGCAGGATCTTGCCGAGCATCTCCTCGCTCTTGATCAGGTGGTGCAGGTAGGCGCGGCTGTGGTGCGTGCAGGCCGGGCAGGGGCAGCTGGGGTCGAGGGGGGTGTGGTCGTGGCGGAACCGGGCGTTTTTGAGGTTCCAGCGCTCGCCGCCCACCAGGGCAGCGCCATGGCGCCCCAGGCGGGTGGGCAGCACGCAATCGAACAGGTCGAAGCCGTTGGCCACCGCCACCGCCATCTCCCGCAGGGTGCCCACCCCCATCAGGTAGTGGGGTTTCCCGTCGGGCAACAGCGGCCCCAGCTGGCGCACGATGCGGTGCATCTCCTCGGTGGGCTCACCCACACTCACGCCGCCCACGGCGATGCCGGGCAGCCCCATGGAGCCCACCACCTGGGCTGATTCGGCCCGCAGCTGCGGGAAGCAACCCCCCTGCACGATGCCGAACAGGGCTTGATCGGCGCGGGTGTGGCTGCTGATGCAGCGCTCCAGCCAGGCGTGGGTGCGGCGGCAGGCGGCCGCCACATCGGCTTCGCTGGCGGGATACGGGGGGCATTGGTCGAAGGCCATGGCCACATCCGCCCCCAGGGCCATCTGGATCGCCATCGAGCGCTCGGGGGTGAGGTCGATCTGGGCGCCATCGCGGGGGGAACGGAACACCACGCCGCGGTCGTTGATGCGGTTGATCGCTCCGAGGCTGAACACCTGGAAGCCGCCAGAATCGGTGAGCAGCGGCCCATCCCAGGCCATGAAGCGGTGCAGCCCCCCCGCCTCCCGCACGATCTCCTCCCCCGGTTGGAGGTGCAGGTGGAAGGTGTTGGCCAGCACCATCTGGGCGCCGGTGTGGCGCAGCTGATCGGCCGTGACGCCCTTCACCGTGGCCAGGGTGCCCACGGGCATGAAGCGCGGCGTGGTCACCACGCCGTGGGGGGTGTGGAAGCTGCCGCAGCGGGCCCGGGTGTGGGGGCACCGAGCCGTGATTTCAAACGCAAACACCGGCGGGGCGGCAGGATTCGGTACGTCCATCGTTGCTGGCCGTGGCCCAGGCTCATCGCCGTTGCCCCTGGCTGGCGGATCTGGCGGGGGCCTGGATCTTTTACAGCGTGCTGCCGCTGCCGCCGGGGATCACGCCGCGGTTTGAGCGCATCGCCCGCTTTGCCCCCTGGGTGGGGGCGGTGATCGGTGCGGCCGAGGCCCTGGTGTGGCTGGGGTTGGCTCCGGCGGGGCCCCTCGCCCAGATCCCGCTGGTGCTGGCCCTGGGGATCGCCCTGAGCGGCGGCCTGCATCTGGATGGCGCCATGGACACCGCCGACGGCCTGGCGGCCGGCCCTGAGCGCTGCCTGGAGGCCATGGACGACAGCCGGGTGGGGGCCAGCGGCGTGCAGGCCTTTGTGCTGCTGGTGCTGCTGCGGGTGGGTGCCCTGGCCCTGTTGGCGCCCCAGGCGCCGGCGGCGTTGGTGGGGGCGTCGGTGTGGGGCCGGGTGGCGCCGCTGGTGGCGATGCAGGCGTTCCCCTATTTGCGCCCCCAGGGGGGAACCGCCGCCTTCCATCGCCGCCACTGGCGCGGCTGGGCCCGGGAGCTGGCCCCCAGCCTGCTGTTGCTGGGGCTGCTCAGCGGCGTCGCCCTGGGGCTGGGGTGGCCGCTCTGGGTTGGCCTGGGCTGGGGCGGACTGCTGCCGGCCCTGCTGGTGCCCTGGGCCCTGGGCCGGCGCCTCGGCGGCCACAGCGGCGACAGCTATGGCGCCTGCGTGGAGTGGACCCAGAGCCTTTGCCTGCTGCTCTGGGGGCTGTTGCTGCTCTGGGGCCGTTAGGGCAGGCGCAGGCAGAAGGCGTTGCCGCTGCTGGGTAGATCGGGGTTGTGGGGATCCAGGGCCGCCGGCGGCACCTGCAGCTCCAGCGAGCCCCCGAGCTGGGCGGCCAGCTCCCGGGCCAGGGCCAGCCCCAGGCCACTGCCGGGGCGGCCGGCGCCGGTGCTGCCCCGTTGCCCCCGCTCAAAGATGCGCGTGCGCTCGTCCGGGGGGATCTCGGGGCCGCTGTCCCACACCGCCAGGGTGAGCACTTCCGGGGTGCCATCGGGTGCGGTCTCGCCCTGGCAGAGCAGGCCGATGGCGCCGCCGCCGCGGCTGTAGCGGAAGGCGTTCTCCAGCAGGTTGGCCAGGATCTCGGCCACGGCACTGGCATCGCCTCGCCAGGCGGGCAAGCGGTCGCCGGTGGGGCCATGCCAGGGGCGCCCCTGCAGGCTGGCGGTGGCGGCGGCCCGCTGCAGCAGCGGGCCCAGCAGGGCCTGCAGGGGTTGGGGGCACTCCCCCTGCAGGCCCGGGGGCAACAGCAGCGGTGTGGGCCCGCCAGGGGCGGCGAGGCTGGGGGCGGCGGTTTGATCGATGGCCTCGATCGCCTCGAGGTAGCGGTTGATCTGGCCCTGCTCGTGCAGCAGGTTGTCCACCAGGGTGAGGTTGGCCGCGTCGCCATCGAGGCGGCGGCGCAGCAGCTGGCCGAAGGTGCGCAGGGCCGCCAGCGGGTTGCGCAGCTGGTGCACCAGCAGGCGCAGCTGATCCTCCCGGCGGGCCAGTTCGCGCCCTAGCTGCTGCTGATCCTGGTCAAGCCGCAACGCCTGGGTGAGGCAGCGGGCCGTGGCCTCCAGGCGGGCCTCCAGGGCGGGGGGCCAGGGCAGCTGCTCGGCATCCACCCGCAGGGCCCCCAGTAGCAGGGTGCCATCGCGCAGGGCCAGCCAACGGCGGGTGTCGGGCTCCGGCGCCCCGCCCGGGGCGGCCTCCAGCGGATCGTCGCCACTGAGGGCCAGGGCCGCCGGCCAGTGGCCGATGGCCATCAGCGTGGGCTGGCCGCTCTCGCCCGGCAGGGCGGCATACACCACCAGCGCCCGCAGATCGGGACGATCTGTGAATTGGGCAAGCTGCTGGTCCAGCAGGGCCAGAAACCGCTTGGAGACTTGCATCTGAGCGGTGGCTGGGTGCTCCCGGGTGGTGGCTGTGCCAGAACTTGGCGCAACCGGTGATCCAAATCCGGGAAAAAGTCTTAAGATTCAGGTATCGACCAATACCTCGCAGTCCGGGAGCGGGCGGCGCGGCGTCGGACCGGAAGCCCCAGTTGCAGATCCTTGCAAATGAGGCTACAGCAGAGGCAGTTGCGTCCTCTGCTGGTTCCGAGTCTGGTGTCGTGGCACCGGCCCTCCTGGTTGGCAGATGTTTGGGCGTTGCCGAAGCCCGCGGCAGCTGTCTGCGGGTTTCTCATCGTTCGTCCTCGTCCCACCCTCCGGGTTCCGTCCATGTCCAAGAAGCGCAAACGCGTCAGCCGCCGGCGTCTCGCCGGTCAGCGGGTGCTGGCCCATGTGGCCACCCA
>JBIKKZ010000183.1:0-3925 GCA_044360095.1 Vulcanococcus sp.
CCGGGCCGCCATCGCCGCCGCCAAGGTGGTGGTGGAGAAACTGATCGAGCGGCAACGGCAGGAGCAGGGCGCCTGGCCGGAGACCATCGCCTGCGTGCTCTGGGGCACCGACAACATCAAGACCTACGGCGAATCGCTGGCCCAGATCCTCTGGTTCATCGGCGTGAAGCCCGTGCCCGATTCCCTCGGCCGGGTGAACAAGCTGGAGCTGATCCCCCTCGAGGAGCTGGGCCGCCCCCGCATCGACGTGGTGGTGAACTGCAGCGGCGTGTTCCGCGACCTGTTCATCAACCAGATGGCCCTGATCGACCAGGGCGTGAAGATGGCCGCCGAGGCCGATGAGCCCCTGGAGATGAACTTCGTGCGGCGCCACGCCCAGGAGCAGGCCGCCAAGGAGGGCATCTCGCTGCGGGATGCCGCCACCCGCGTGTTCTCCAACGCCAGCGGCAGCTACAGCTCCAACGTGAACCTGGCGGTGGAGAACAGCACCTGGGAGGAGGAGAACGAGCTGCAGGAGATGTACCTCTCCCGCAAAACCTTCGCCTTCAACGCCGACAACCCCGGCGAGATGAACCAGAAGCGCGAGGTGTTCGAGTCGGTGATGAAAACCGCCGACGTGACCTTCCAGAACCTTGACTCCGCCGAGATTTCACTCACCGATGTGAGCCACTACTTCGACAGCGACCCCACCAAGCTGATCCAGGGCCTGCGCGACGACGGCAAGGCACCGTCGAGCTACATCGCCGACACCACCACGGCCAACGCCCAGGTGCGCTCCCTGAGCGAGACGATCCGCCTCGACTCCCGCACCAAGCTGCTCAACCCCAAGTGGTACGAGGGCATGCTCAACAGCGGCTACGAGGGGGTGCGCGAAGTGGCCAAGCGGCTCAACTTCACCCTCGGCTGGAGCGCCACCAGCGGCGCCGTCGACAACTTCGTGTACGAGGAGGCCAACGACACCTTCATCAACGACCCGGAGATGCGCAAGCGGCTGATGGAGCTCAACCCCCACAGCTTCCGCCGCATCGTGGGCACCCTGCTGGAGGTGAACGGCCGCGGCTACTGGGAAACCTCCGACGAGAACATCCAGCAGCTGCAGGAGATCTACCAGGAGATCGAAGACCGCATCGAGGGCGTCAGCGAGGGCTGATCGCCTCAGCCAATCACCGCAGCCATGCCCACCGTTCTGCGATCGGGGCCCTACCGGCTGTACTTCTACAGCCATGAACCCAACGAACCTCCCCACATCCACGTGGATCGCGGCGAGGCCAGCTGCAAGTTTTGGCTCACGCCGGTGGCCCTGGCGAGCAACCTGGGGTTCAGGCCCAAGGAGCTGCGCACGATCGAAACGATCGTGATGGCCAATCTGAGTAGCCTGACCAAGGCCTGGAGGGAGTTTCATGGCTAACCCCGGCGAACGCATCCTCGATGTGCAGTGCTCGGAGGACGCCCTCTGCGTGGACCTCGCGGATGGGCGCAGCCTGAGCGTGCCGTTGGCCTGGTTCCCGAAACTGCTGCACGCCACGGCGGAGCAGCGGCAGCGCTGGGAACTGGCTGGAGCCGGCTTTGGCATCCACTGGCCCGAACTCGACGAAGACCTCAGCAGCGAAGGGCTGCTGCGCGGTGCGCCGGCATCCCGGCAACCGGCGGCCCTGAGCTGATCACCTCAGCCAATCGCCTGAGCCATGCGCGCCACCTGGGCGATGGGGCCCACGTCGTGCACGCGCAACACCCGGGCCCCGGCCGCCACCGCCAGGGCACACACCGAGGCGGTGCCCCAGAGGCGGGCGCGGGGGCGGGGTTCATGGAGCACCGCGCCGATGAACCGCTTGCGCGATGGGCCCACCAGCAGGGGGTAGGCGAAGGTGTCCGCGGGTTGGTCAGGGTTAGTCAGACCCCGGACACCGCGCAACAGCTGCAGGTTTTGCTCGGTGGTTTTGGCAAACCCCAGGCCCACATCCCAGATGAGTTGCTCGGGCCGCACGCCGGCCGCCAGGGCCGACGCGGTGGCGGCCTGCAGCTCGGCGCGCACCTCGGCCACCACGTCGCCGTACACCGCCAGGCTGTCCATCGACTGGCTGGTGCCGCGGCTGTGCATCAGCACGTAGGGGCAACCGGCCCGGGCGATCAACGGCAGCATCGCCGGATCCCGCAGGCTGCCTCCAGGGGCGCCGCCCGTGTGGTTGGCGCCACGCACGTCGTTGATCCAGTCGGCCCCTTCCGCCAGGGCGGCCTCCGCCACGGCGGCCTCAAAGGTGTCGACCGAAATCAACAGCTGCGGGTGCTCACGCCGCAGCGGTTGCAGGACCCGCAGGGCCGGCAGCAACCGCCGCTGCTCCTCCTCGGGCCCCACCATCGCCGCCCCGGGGCGGGTGCTCTGGGCCCCGAGATCGAGCACCGCCGCCCCCTGGGCCAACATGCGGCGCGCCTGGCGCAGCACGGCCTCCACACCGCTGAGCCGGCCACCGTCGCTGAAGGAGTCGGGGGTGAGGTTGAGCACCCCCATCACCAGTGGCCCCGGCGGGATCACACCGCCGCCACGGGCAGCTGGTAGTTGGCGATGCGGGCGAAGCCCTCGGGATCCAGGGAGGCGCCGCCCACCAGCACGCCGTCAATGTCGCTCTGGGCCATCAACTGATCGATGGTGGCGGGGTTCACCGAACCGCCGTACTGGATCACCACCTCGGGGTAACCCACCCACTCGCGAATCAGACCGCAGATGCGGTTGGCCTCAGCGGCTTCGCAGGTTTTGCCGGTGCCGATGGCCCAGATGGGCTCGTAGGCCACGATCAGGCGGGCCGGATCGAGCCCATCCACGCCCTGCTCCACCTGGCGGCGGATCACCCGCTCCGCTTCACCGGCCTCGCGCTGCGAATCGCTCTCCCCCACGCACAGGATCGGCACGATGCCGTGTTTCTGGGCGCTGCGGGCCCGCAGGTTGATTTGCTCGTCGGTTTCGCTGTAGTACTTGCGCGGCTCGCTGTGGCCCACGATCGCGTGGGTCACACCGTGCTCCAGCAGCATCGGCGCCGAGATCATGCCGGTGAAAGCTCCCTTCTCCTGCCAATGGATGTTCTGGGCGGAGAGGTGCACGCCACTGCCCTCCAGGGCGGCGCTGAGGGTGGCGATGGCGGTGAACGGCGGCGCCAGCACCACGCTGCGGCCGCCGGGCAGGTTGGCCACCAGGGGCTTGAAGGCGTCAGCAAAGGCCTGCGCTTCGGCGCAGGTCATGTGCATCTTCCAGTTGCCTGCGATGACGGCCTTGCGCACTGCGTCGAGGGGGTTGATCTGGCCCTAAACCTAAGGGCTGTCGGTTACCACCACGGTTTGGCCCGCCAGTTCCACCCGGTCGCCGGGCTTGAGTTTGCGGCCGCGGCGGGTTTCCTGGAAGCCATTGACGCGCACCTCGCCCCCCTGGATGCGCAGCTTGGCCTCGCCGCCGGTGCCCACCAGCGCTTGCCATTTGAGGAACTGATCCAGTCGGATCGGTTCGGCGGCGGCCGGACGCTCCAAAACAGCGCTGATAGCTTGCCCCGATGCTCGCACCCCCCTCAGCCGGTTTCCGTCGCCTGCTGCCGCTGCTGAACCCCTACCGCCGGGCCCTGGTGGCGGGGGGCCTGTGCATGGTTGTGTTCGTGGCCTGCTGGCCGCTGCTGGCCTGGCTGGCGGGGCAGTTGATCCCGGCCATCGGCGCCGGTGACTTCGGCCGCGTGCTGCAGGTGATCAGCCTGGCCCTGGCGGTGTTCATGCTGCAAAAAGTGGCCCAGTTCGGCCAGGACACCCTGCTGGCGGGGCCAGCGCTGCGGGTGAGCCAGGAGCTGCGCCGCGGCCTGTTCGCCCGGCTGCAGCGCCTGGATTTCGGCGTGCTGGAAAAGCTCTCCGCCGGCGACCTCACCTACCGGCTCACCGAAGACGCCGACCGCGT
>JBIKKZ010000184.1:0-3919 GCA_044360095.1 Vulcanococcus sp.
GCCCGCCTCGATCACGGTGACCGGGATGGATCTGCCTTCGTCGTCGAAGAACTGGGACATGCCCAGTTTCTTCCCAAGAATGCCGATGGACATAAGGAGAAGAAACGCCAGCGGGACCACCACATCCCGGGGCTGAAGCCTCAGGAGTGGCGTGGCTGAATCGCGGTGCGCAGTTGGGCCGGATCGCTGCTGCGGCCCCGGACGATGCCCGGGAGGCAGGCGGAAGATTCGGTTGGGCTAGCGGCGTCGAAACAGCGGGGCTGGGACTTGCTCCGGCCGGCTCAGGGATGCGAGATCCGCGATCGGTGGGGGGAGCAGTTTCCCGGCGGTTCAGAAGAACCACACGGGCCCGGGAAGGTCGCCACCACTGGCGACCTTGTGCAGTGCGCTGGAGGCCCGGCTAGCGGACGGGCACAGGATGCAATTGCACAGTCGTCGATGGTACCGCACAGCCCTCCCCCCTCCCCCATTGCCGGAGCCTGCTGCCAGACTTCCCGCAGCATTGCCCCGCCCCATGCCCCTGCTGCTCACCGGCCGCGGTTTCCGCCAAGAGCTGGAGCGGGCCGGGGCCCTGGCCCTCTATGCCCCCCTGGAGGGCGGCGCTGAAACCCGGCTGCTGCGCCGGCTGCGGGCGGCCGGCTACCGGGCCCAGATCAACTCGGCCCGCGGCCTGGGTGACCCGGAGGCGTTCCTGCTGGAGCTGCATGGCGTGCGGCCGCCCCACCTGGGGCACCAGAGCGTGGGGCGCGGAGCCGCCGTGGGCGAGGTGCACATGGCCGCCCCGCAGCTGGGCCACCTGCTGGAGGGCAGCAAGTCCCCCGTGGTGCTGTGGCTGTTGGAGGGCCAGGTGCTCTCCCGGGCCGAGCTGGCCTCCCTGCTGGAGCTCACCCGCCGGGAGCCCCGCCTCAAGATCGTGGTGGAGCTGGGGGGATCGCGGAGCCTGCGCTGGCAACCCCTGGCCAGCGTGCTCGACCAGGCCGCTTGAACCGGGCCGAGGCGGCGCTGGCCGCCGGCCGCTGGGTGAAATTGATCTGCGGCGCCAGCAACCAGGACCTGGCCGCCATCGAAGACCTGTGCGCCCTCTACAGCCTGGCGGGGGTGCACTGCATTGATGTGGCTGCCGACGCCGCCGTGGCGGCCGCCGCCCGGCGGGGCATCGCCTGGGCCCAGGGGCGCGGAGCCGACGCCCCGTGGCTGATGGTGAGCCTCAGCGATGGCGAGGACCCCCACTTCCGCAAGGCCCGCTTCAACCCCCAGCGCTGCCCGGCGGACTGCCCGCGCCCCTGCCAGCGGGTGTGCCCGGCCCTGGCCATCGGCGCCAGCGGGGGGGTGATCCCGGAGCGCTGCTACGGCTGCGGCCGCTGCCTGCCCGCCTGCCCGCTGGGGCTGATCACCGAGGCCCCCCAACTGCTCAGCCCGGAGGCGGTGCCGGAGCTGCTGGCCCGCCTGAGGCCCGACGCCGTGGAGCTGCACAGCCAGCCCGGCCGGGGGGAAGCGTTTCAGCGGCGGCTGTCCCAGGTGCTAGCCAGTGGCGTGCCGCTGCGGCGTCTTTCGGTGAGCATGGGGCCCGACGGCGGCGCCGGGCCCGTGGGGCCCGAACGGCTGGCGGCGGAGCTGTGGCAGCGGTTTGCGCCGCTGCGGCAGGCCCGGCTGCGGGTGCTGTGGCAACTGGATGGCCGGCCGATGAGCGGTGATGTGGGGGCCGGCACGGCCCATGCGGCGGTGAAGCTGTTGCGGGCGGTGCGGCCCTGGGCGCCGCCGGGGCCGCTGCAGCTGGCGGGGGGCACCAACGCCAGCAGCCTGGGGCTGCTGCACCCCAGCGACGGCGCCGCCGGTGTGGCCTTTGGCGGCATGGCCCGCCGCCTGCTGCAGCCGCTGTTGCAGGCGGCGGAGCAGCGGGGCGGCCCACTGCGCGAGCAGAACGACCTGCTGGAGCAGGCGCTGCCCCTGGCCCAGGGGTTGATCCAGCCGTGGCTGGGGCGTTGATGGCTAGAACGCCTGTGCAGCCCATCACGCCGGAGCCGGGGCCATCCCCCGCCGCTCCGGCCCAGGCCATGGAGCCCACCGCCATCACCCACCAGCGCATCACCGACGACCTGGATCGGTTGTTGGAGCTGCTGCCCACCGCCGTGCGCCAAGCCCTGCAGGCCCCGGCGGCCCGGGAGCAGTTGCTGGAGGTGGTGCTCGATCTGGGCCGGGTGCCGGAGGCCCGCTACCCCGGCCGGGCGGTGGCCCTGGGGGAGGCGGCCCTGGAACGCAGCGACCTGGAGGCCGTGGTGCAGCGGCTCGGGGCCTTCGGCGGCGACAACCGCGCCGGCATTGAGCGCACCCTGCACCGCATCAGCGCCATCCGCAACCGCACCGGCGCGGTGGTGGGGCTCACCTGCCGGGTGGGCCGGGCCGTGTTCGGCACCGTGGCCATGGTGCGCGACCTGATGGACACGGGCCAATCGCTGCTGCTGATGGGCCGCCCCGGCGTGGGCAAGACCACCGCCCTGCGGGAGATCGCCCGGGTGCTGGCCGACGACCTGGGCAAACGGGTGGTGGTGATCGACACCAGCAACGAAATTGCCGGCGATGGCGACATCCCCCACCCGGCCATCGGCCGGGCCCGGCGCATGCAGGTGGCCCGGCCCGAACTGCAGCACCAGGTGATGATCGAAGCGGTGGAAAACCACATGCCGGAGGTCATCGTGATCGATGAAATCGGCACCGAACTGGAGGCCCAGGCGGCCCGCACCATCGCCGAACGCGGCGTGATGCTCGTGGCCACGGCCCACGGCAACGAACTGGCCAACCTGGTGAAGAACCCCACCCTCAGCGACCTGGTGGGGGGGATCGAATCGGTGACCCTCGGCGATGAGGAGGCCCGGCGGCGGCGCAGCCAGAAAACGGTGCTGGAGCGGGCGGCGGAACCCACCTTCCCCGTGGCGGTGGAGATGCACAGCCGCCACCGCTGGTCGGTGCACCGCGACGTGGCCCGCACCGTGGACCTGCTGCTGCGGGGCCAACTGCCGCGGCCGCAGGTGCGCGAACTCGATGGCGACGGGCGCCTGCAGCTGCGCGAGACGCGCGAACCGCTGGCGCACCGGCCGGCGCACCTCGCCGCAGTTCCCCCCGCAGCCGTTCCCCTCACCGCTGCCCCCCTCGCCACCGTTCCCCTGCCCGACCCCACCGCCCCCGGCCGGGGGGGGCCAGCCCAAGCCCTGCGGGTGTTCTGCGCCGGCGTGAGCGAAGCCCTGGCGGAGCAAGCCATCCGCAGCCGCCGGTTGGCGGTGCAACTGAGCGATGCGGTGGAGGACGCCGATGCCGTGCTGGCGGTGCGCCAGCAGCTGGGGCGCGAACCCCAGGTGCGCCGCAGCGCCCAGGCCGCGGCGGTGCCGATCCTGGTGATCAAGGCCGACACCCTGCCTCAAATCCTGCGGGGCCTGGAGCGCCTGCTGCAGCGGCACGACCCCGACGCTCCCGACGGCCCTGACGCCGAGCCGGATGGGGCGGCGGCCAGCCATGGCGACGACGAGCTGGCCGCCCTGGAGGAGTGCCGGCTGGCGGTGGAGCAGCGGGTGTTGCCCCAGGGGCAACCGGTGGAGCTGCTGCCCCGCAGTCCCCGGGTGCGGCGCCTGCAGGCGGAATTGGCCGCCCACTACCAGCTGGCCACGGCGGAGTTTGGCAGCGGCGGCCAGCAGCGGCTGCGCATCTTCCCGCGCTGAGGGGAGGCGGGCGGAGGGGCGCGCCATGGGGTGCCGCCCGATTGACGAAGGTCGACCCGCTGTGGGTAACTATCTGGGTGCTCACGGATCGACGCTTCGGCGCCCGTTCCAGGCAGCGCGTTGGGCCGTCGCCAAGTGGTAAGGCAGCGGGTTTTGGTCCCGCCATTCCTAGGTTCGAATCCTAGCGGCCCAGTTTTTTCATCCCCTCC
>JBIKKZ010000023.1:0-12519 GCA_044360095.1 Vulcanococcus sp.
CTCACGGAACGACGCTTCGGCGGCCGCTCCAGGCAGCGCGTTGGGCCGTCGCCAAGTGGTAAGGCAGCGGGTTTTGGTCCCGCCATTCCTAGGTTCGAATCCTAGCGGCCCAGTTTGTTGATCTCCCCAGCCTCCACCCTCGAGCCGATCGGCATGGCACCGCCTCTGCTGGTGTTCGACTTCGACGGGGTGCTGGTGGACGGCATGGCCGAGTACTGGTGGAGCGCCCGCGGCGCCGCCCTGGCCCTGCGGCCCGAGTGCCAGCTCAGCGCGGAGGCGCCGCCGGGCTTCAGCCTGCTGCGGCCCCTGATCCACAAGGGCTGGGAAATGGTGCTGGCGGCCCTGGAGCTGTCGCGGCCCGACCTCGACCTGCCCGGTTACCTCAGCGATTACGCCGGCCACACCCAGGCCGCCCTGGAGCGCTGGCAGCTGCAGCCCCAGCGGCTGCAGAGCTGCCTGGAGGACCTGCGCCGCGACGCCATCCGCCAGGACCCCGACGCCTGGCTGGCCCTGCACCGCCCCTACCCGGGGGTGTGCGAGCGGCTCACGGCCTTGTCCGCCGAGGGCAGCGACTGGCTGGTGCTCACCACCAAGGGGGGTGCCTTCGCCCAACAGCTGCTCGAGGCCTATGGGCTGCGGCCCCTGGCGGTGTACGGACACGAGCAGGGCAGCAAACCCGAGGTGCTGCTGCGGCTCAGCGCCGAGCGCCCCGGGCCGCTGTGGTTTGTGGAGGACCGGCGCCCCACCCTGGAAACCGTGGGCCGCACCCCCGGCCTGGAGGCGGTGCGCTGCTTCCTGGTGGCGTGGGGCTACCTGGGGCCGGGCGACAGCGAAGCCCTGCCGAGAGGCATCACCCTGCTGAGCGCGAGCCAATTCGCCAGGCCCTTGGCGGACTGGCCCTGAGCCGCTAGGGTACGCCTGTACTACATCCCGGTGGTTCCGGCGGAACACCTGGCGCCTTCGGTGGCACTTCTTTGTGGGAGGTCGCCGAGGATGGTTCCGGGTTCACCGGTCCGTCCGCACCTCGACCACACAGCGGCCTGCTTCAACCGCCTCCATTCCTCAGCCTTCGCAGACATGCCTGCCGACGACAAAACCACCGACACCCGGGCCAGCCGCAGCACCAACACAGGCGCCAGCGCCGCTGGCAATCAAGAGCGTGACAAGGCCCTGGGCCTGGTGCTCAACCAGATCGAGCGCAACTTCGGCAAGGGCTCGATCATGCGCCTGGGGGATGCCTCCCGCATGCGGGTGGAAACCAGCCCCACCGGAGCCCTCACCCTCGACCTGGCCCTTGGCGGCGGCTACCCCAAGGGCCGCGTGGTGGAGATCTACGGCCCGGAGAGCTCCGGCAAAACCACCCTCACCCTGCACGCCATCGCCGAGGTGCAGCGCCGTGGCGGCGTGGCCGCCTTTGTGGATGCCGAGCACGCCCTCGATCCGGTGTACGCCGCCGCCCTGGGGGTCGACATCGAAAACCTGCTGGTGTCCCAGCCCGACACGGGCGAAATGGCGCTGGAAATCGTTGACCAGCTGGTCCGCTCGGCCGCGGTGGACATCGTGGTGGTCGACTCGGTGGCGGCCCTGACGCCCCGCGCCGAGATCGAAGGGGAGATGGGCGATCTAGCGGTGGGAAGCCAAGCCCGCCTGATGAGCCAGGCGATGCGCAAGATCACCGGCAACATCGGCAAATCGGGCTGCACGGTGATCTTCCTCAACCAGCTGCGCCTGAAGATCGGCGTCACCTACGGCAACCCGGAAACCACCACCGGCGGCAACGCGCTCAAGTTCTACGCCTCGGTGCGGCTCGACATCCGCCGCATCCAGACCCTCAAGCGCGGCACGGAGGAATACGGCATCCGGGCCAAGGTGAAGGTGGCCAAAAACAAAGTGGCCCCGCCCTTCCGCATCGCCGAATTCGACATCCTGTTTGGCCGGGGCATCAGCACCCTGGGCTGCCTGTTGGATCTGGCCGAAGAAAACAGCGTGGTGGTGCGCAAAGGCGCCTGGTACAGCTACGAGGGCGACAACATCGGCCAGGGCCGCGACAACACGATTGTCTGGCTCGAGCAAAACCCCGAGCAAAAGGAGCGCATCGAGCTGCAGGTGCGCCAGAAGCTCAGCGAAACCACCGATTCGCTCAAGCCGGTGGCTGCCGCAGCGGCACGCCTGGCCGCTGCGGGCGCTGCTGGTGCCGCCGAAGACGCCGAAGCCCTGCCGGCGGCGAGCTGAGGCGCCGCCGCCTCAGCGCGGGCCCAGGGCCAGGGCCGCCAGGGCCGAGGCCGCCGCGGCACCGCTGCCGGCGGCCACACCGGTGGGGTTGAGGCTCTCCGCCAGGCGGCCGAGCTCGGCGATGGCATCGGCGCCTTCCAGCTTCACCAGTTCATGGCCATTGCGGGATTCCACCCAGCTGATGCCGTAATCGGACACCAGAAAACGCACCAGGTGGGCATCACCCAGATCGGCCACAAATGAGGCCCCCTGGCCCTGGCGCTCGTCGCCGCAGACGTAACAGGTGGCAGCGAATCCCTGCCGCTGGAGCCCGTCGGCCAGGGCCCGCAGGCTCATCACCAGATCCGCCACAACGGTGCGGTAATGCTCAGCAAGACGGGCGAACATGGGTGAACGGCCGATGAATGCCCGAATTCTAAGGTTTTCTTCAACATTGCGTGGGTAGAAATACCTGCTCCCCCACCGGCCCGCGGCCTCGATCGCTCAACCATCCGCGAGGGTCCACCAGCCGGCGGCGGGGCCGACGAACCGCACGGTGATCCAAAACACCACCAACGCCCCGATGCCGATCCAGGCACCGCGGGTGGTGAGCTGCACAAACCGCTCCCCCTGGCGCTGGGTGAGCGGCAACCACGGTGCGATGCGAGGGGAAGTGTCGTTTGGGGCCGCCTTGGCGGGCCTGGGGCGCGCGGGCAACCCCTGCTCAGCACGGCGCTTGGCCTCTCCCATCGACTCCCGGCAACAGCAGGCGCCAGGCTAAGGGGGGTCAGCTGGGGCGCAAGCGCGGCAGATCCACCCAGGGCTCAAGGGCCTCCAGCACCTGCCGGCCCCAACCGCGCCGCCGCAAGCGGCCATCCAGCACCGCCAACCGCCCGCCATTGCGGCGCACCCCGGCCACCGCCTGCTGCAGCCGGCCGAGGGCCTCCGGCAGCAGCAGCTCCCGAAACCAATCCCGCCCCTGGTGGCGCACGGCCGCCACCCGGGCGGCCGTGAGCGGATCCTCCAGGCTGGCGATCGGCAGGGTGGCGGCCACCAGCTGGCAGGGCAGGGGCAGCCGCTGCTGGTGCTGCAGCCACCAGGCCCAGCTGCAGCAGAGCACCCCGTTGCTCTCCGGTGCGGTGAGCTCATGGCCCACACGCGAGCCAAACTCCGCCGCCAGGGCAGTGGTGAGCCCCAAGCGCAGGCCTTCGTCGTCGAGCAGCACCACCGTCAGCCCCGCCTGGCCGAGCACCAGACGGCGGCACTGATCAAGCAGGTGGCTGGCGAAGTGGGGGGCGTTGGGCAGGGCCTGGGCCGCCGGAGCAAACAGGGGGAGGGGATCCAGCAGCGGCGGGTCCGCCAGGCTCACCTCCACGCCGGGCCGGAAGCCCGCCAAAGGCACTATCGGCGCCGGCCAGGGCCCCACCAGCAGCACCCCCCGGGCCTCCAGCAGGGCGGGCATCACCGCCAGGGGATCAAGCGGTTGGCGGTGCCATTGCCACTGCAGGAGGGCGGGACTCACCTGGGCCCAACTGGTCCAGCCATCGCCGCCGCTGGCCAACCAGGCGGGCCAGGGATCCGGAAGCGGCGAGAGCACCGCCAGCAGCTGGCGCAGCGGCGCCTCCTCCTCGGCACTGATGCCCACCCGTTGCTGGGGGCCAAAGGGTCGGGCCAGCAGCCGCCGGCTGAGGCGTTCATGCAGTTGCAGGATGCTGGCGGAGGCCGCCGGCAGCGTGCGCCGCAGCTGCTCCCAGTGGCAGGTGTCGATCACCACCCCCAGGGCCTGGCGCAACAGCGGCTGCAGCAATTCCCCCTCGGGGATCACCAGCTGGCGATCCGCCAGGCCACCGCTGCGCCAGGCGCCCACCAAGCCCCGGTGATCCAACAGCCACAGGCGCGCCGTGGCCGGGGCACTCTCCCCCTCCCAGCAGGGCAAGCTGAGCCCCACCGCCGCCAACCGTGGCAACTCCACCTGCAGCAACCGCTGCCGCAGCGCCGGGCTCACCAACAGCGCCACCGGCCCCTCATGCAGGGCCAGGGGCACCAGCAGCCCCAGCAGCCAGCTGGGGTCGCTGCCGGGGGCCAACCGCACCAGGGTCCGGTCGGCGCGGCGCAGGCTGCGGGCCACCAGGCGGCTCAAAGTGAGGTGGTGGGGCCAGCGCAACTCCCCCTCCTGCCGCAGCAGGTGCTTGAGCTGTTGGTGGGCGCGGGCTTCCAACATCCGCGAATCGTAGGAAGCTGGCTCCAGCGCACTGTTCAGCCATGACCACCAGCTGGCGCGATCGCCCCGTGGGGATCGTGGGCCTCGGATTGATCGGCGGCTCCCTGGGGCTCGACCTGCGCCAGCGGGGCCACGAGGTGCGCGCGCTGGTGCACCGCCCCAGCACCGCCGAGCGGGCAAAGCAGCGGGGCCTGGCCGACCAGGTCGCCACCGACCCGGCGGTGCTGCAGCCCTGCGGACTGGTGGTGCTGGCCCTGCCCCTGGACCAGCTGCTCGAGCCCCCCGCCGCCCTGGTGGCCGCCCTGCCCGCCCAAGCCGTGCTCACCGACGTGGGCTCGGTGAAGGCACCGGTGCTGGAGCGCTGGCGGCACGGGCCGTGGCGGTTTGTGGCCAGCCATCCGATGGCCGGCACGGCCCAGGCCGGGGTGGAAGCGGGGGTGGCGGGCCTGTTCGCTGGGCGGCCATGGGTGGCCACGCCCGAGGCGGACACCGACCCCGGCGCCCTCGAGCAGGTGCGCGACCTGGCGCAGCTGGTGGGGGCCCGCTGGCTCTGCTGCGACGCCCGCCAACACGACCGGGCCGTGGCCCTGATCTCCCACATGCCGGTGCTGGTGAGTGCGGCGCTGCTGGAGGCGGCGGATGGCGAAACCGATGCGACCACCGCCCAATTGGCGCGGCAGCTGGCCTCCAGCGGCTTCGCCGACACCAGCCGCATCGGCGGCGGCAACCCGGCCCTCGGCACCCTGATGGCGCACCACAACCGCGAGGCGGTGCTGGCGGCCCTGGGCCGCTACCGCCGGCAGATCGAGGCGCTCGAGCAGCTGGTGCAGCAGCAGCGCTGGGGGGAGCTGGAGCAGCGGCTCAGCCGCTGCCAGCAGCTGCGGCCTGAGTTTCTGCCCCCCGCAGCCGCAACGGAGCCCCCTGGGCCTCCCGCAACTGACGGCAGGCGGTGAACGCCGACAGGCTCACCCCCGCCGTGCCCTCGCCCGGGTGAATGGCGTCGCCGCAGAGCCACAGGCCGGGCAAGGGCGTGCGGCTGGCCAGGCCAAAGGGGCCAAAACGGCTCGGGTGCTGCCCCAGGCCGCCCACAAAGCCAAAGGGGCGGCCGGTCCAGCCCGCAAATCCGCGCGGGGTGGCCAGCTCCCGGTGGCGGAAGTCGGCGGGGGCCAGCCCCAGCAGCTGCTGCAACCCCGCCTCGATGCCCACCATCGCCTGCTGTTTGCGCCGCTGGTAGGCCGATTCCTCAAGGCCAAACCAGGGGCGAGCCGGGGTGAACACACTGGCGATCACCGTGGCCTGCCCCGCCGGAGCCCGGCCATCCCCCTCGGCGCTGATCGACACAAACAAGCTGCCGGGATCATTCCACTCCAGCTGGGCGTGGAGTCCGGCGAGCGGAGGTAGGCGCTCGCGGTCGACGGCCCCGTACAACACCAGGGCACCGGAAGGATCAGGGAAGCTCTCCAGGCGCTTGCCGTAGCTGCGGGGCAGCGCACCGGCCAGCAGCTCGGGCAGGGCCTGGGGCGGCAGGCTGCACACCAGTTGCTGCGCCTCCAGGGCAAAGGGCCGCTGGGCTGGCCCCTGCCCCTGCACCAACCAGCCCCCACCCTGGGGCGTGAGCCGTTGCACCCGGTGCCGCAACCGCAGGGCTCCGCCCCCCTGGCGCAGGGCCTGCTCCAGGGCGCTGCTGAGGGCCTGCATCGATCCCTGCAGATGCCACAGGCCCAGGGGGGCTTGAGCCATGGCCAACACCGTGGCGCCGTAGAGGGCGGCGGTGCCGTCGGCGGGCTCCTGGGAGTAGAGCCGCAGCTGCAGATCGAGGAAGCGGCGCAGGCGCCCATCGGCGCCGCAACCGCTGAGCTGGAGCAGATCGGCCACCGTGGCGGCGGTGAACAGGCCACTGGCCACCACCCCCGGATCGAGGGCCGCCAGCAGCTGGCGCCAATCCCACGGGGAACGGGGCGGCAGCACCGGATCACGGCCAGCAAAGGCCCAGCTGCTGCGGTGCAACTGGGCGCACAGGCCCCAGAAGCGCTCGCTGCCCGGAAACTGGCGGCGCCGCTCCGTTGCCCAGCGCTGGGGATCACGCCACAGCTGAATCGGCTCCGCCTCCCCCGCCAGCCACACACTGCAACCCGGATCCAGGGGCGTGGCCTCGGGCAGCGGCAGGCCGAAGTGGGCCATCAGGCGGTGGTGGATGCCACCGGGCTCCAGGCCGGCCACCTGGGTGGCGCCCACATCAAAGGTGTAAGGACCGCGGCGGAAGGTGCCGGCACAGCCACCGCTCTGGCTGTGGGCCTCCAGCAGCACCACCTCGAGGCCCTCGGCCGCCAGCAGGGCCGCCGCCGTGAGGCCGGCCACGCCGGCCCCCAGCACCGCCACATCGCAACGCTCAGCCATGGTGCCCAGATCTGGCGGCATGCTGGCAGCGCCCCTGCCCAGGCGCGTGGCCGGCCCATCCGTGCAGCACGAGCCGCAGGCCCTGGCGCAGTGGTTGCATCGGCAGCTGGGGGTGGAGCTGCGGGGGCAACGGCCGGTGGGGGGCGGCTGCATCCACCACGCCTGGGAGCTGCAGCTGGCGGATGGACGGCGGCTGTTCGCCAAAACCAACCGGGCGGCGCTGCTGCCGCTGCTGGAGGCGGAGGCCGATGGACTGGAGGCCCTGCGCCGCGCCGCGGGGCGGCTTCAGATCCCGGAGCCGCTGGCGTTGGGGCTCACCGCCGGCGGCAGCGGCGAGGCGGTGCTGGTGCTCAGCTGGCTGGAGCTCGAGCACAGCGGCGGCGGGGCGCAGGGGCCGGGATGGCGCCAGCTGGGGGTTCAGCTGGCGGCGCTGCACCGATGCAGCCTGGCCCAACCCGGCGTTGGCTTCGGCTGGAGCCGCGACAACTTCATCGGCGCCGGCCCCCAGGCCAACGGCTGGATGGCCACCTGGTGCGACTTTTTCATCCAACGGCGGCTGGCCCCGCAACTGCGCTGGGCGGAGGACTCAGGCCAGCGCCTGCCGGGGGCATCCGCCCTGCTGGAGACCCTGCCCCACTGGCTGGGGGACCACCAACCCGACCCATGCCTGGTGCACGGCGACCTCTGGAGCGGCAACGTCGCGCTGCTGGCGGGCGGCGGCGGTGCCCTGTTTGATCCGGCGGTGTACCGGGGCGATCGGGAGGTGGACCTGGCCATGGCCCAGCTGTTCGGTGGGTTCCCACCGGCCTTTTTTGAGGGCTATGACGCCAGCTGGCCGCGGCCCGAGGGGCACCGGCAACGCAGCCGGCTGTACAACCTGTACCACCAGCTCAACCACGCCAACCTGTTCGGCGGCGGCTACTGGCGGCAAGCCGCCGCCACCATCACGGATCTGCTGAAGCAGGCCCGCTGATGGGGCTCAGCCCAGGTATTCCTTGCGCAGGCTCTGCACCTTGGTGATCACCGCGGAGCGCTTGTCGCTGGTGGTGAGGTTCTGCCAGCTCCACTGGCCCACCACCACCAGGCCCAGCAGCTCGAGCAGACCGGGCACCACGGGCAGCAGGTTGATGGTGTCGAGCACGCCCTTGATCAGCACCTGGGCCACGATCACCACCACCAGCACCCCCACACCCTTGCCGATGCGGCCCATCTGGCCCCAGTCGACCTTGTCGAGGGTTTCGTTCACCTTGGTGAGCACTTCGCTGTAGCGCTCGGTGAAGCTGGCGCCGGCTTCTTCGGCGCCGGCGCTGGCCTGATCCTTCAGATCGGTGGTCTCGTCAGTCATCAGGGTGGGCATCGGCCAGGTTGACTTCGGCATAAGGTATCGGGGTGGGTGCATCAACGCCAGCGCGCGTGCTCCTCAGTGGGCATTGCCTGATGGTTCTGGAGCGCACGCTGGTGGCCGCCAGCCCCGCCGAAGGCTGCGCCCTGCTGATCGGCAGCCGCTCCGGGCCAACCCTTTGGGTGCAACTGATCTGGCCCTGCTGCAACACCTGGGAGCCGGCCGCCGAACGCCCGCGCCACTTCCAGCTCGACCCCCGCGAGCAGCTGCTGGCCCAGCGTTGGGTGCGGGGGCGGGGGCTGCAGGTGCTGGGGGCCGCCCACAGCCACCCCAGCAGCCCGGCCGTGCCCTCCCGCAGCGACCGGGAGCGCTGCCTGGGCCCCACCCTGATGCTGATCCGCAGCGGCCTGGCGGCGGAGGCGGAGCCGCTGCGGGCCTGGTGGCTGCCGGAGCCCGCGGCCCATGGGGAAGCCCCCGAGGCCAGGGGCCTGTCCCTGGAGGTGCTGGCCGGGGATTTGGGAGAGTAGGGAGCTGGAACGCCCCACACCCCGCCTCCATGCTCCCCCCCGACACCACCGGCATCGAGCTCAGCCCCGATGAGGTGGCCCGCTTTGCCCGCCACCTGATCCTGCCGGAGGTGGGGATGGAGGGGCAGAAGCGCCTCAAGGCCTCCGCGGTGCTGTGCGTGGGCACCGGCGGCCTGGGCTCGCCCTTGCTGCTCTACCTGGCGGCCGCGGGGGTGGGCCGCATCGGCATCGTGGATTTCGATGTGGTGGACCACTCCAACCTGCAGCGGCAGGTGATCCACGGCACCAGCTGGGTGGGCAAACCCAAGATCGAATCGGCCAAGGCCCGGATCCTTGAGATCAACCCCCACTGCCAGGTGGATCTCTACGAAACGGCCCTCAGCAGCGAGAACGCGCTGGAGATCATCCGGCCCTACGACATCGTCTGCGACGGCACCGACAACTTCCCCACCCGCTACCTGGTGAACGACGCCTGCGTGCTGCTGGGCAAGCCCGACGTGTACGGCTCGATCTTCCGCTTCGAAGGCCAGGCCACGGTGTTCAACCTGGATGCCGAGAGCCCCAACTACCGCGACCTGTTCCCCGAGCCGCCGCCGCCGGGCATGGTGCCCTCCTGCGCCGAAGGCGGGGTGGTGGGGGTGCTGCCCGGGATCATCGGCGTGATCCAGGCCACCGAAGCGGTGAAGATCATCACCGGCATCGGCACCACCCTCAGCGGCCGCCTGCTGCTGTTCGATGCGCTGGGCATGAAGTTCCGCGAGCTGAAGCTGCGGCCCAACCCGGAGCGCCCGGTGATCGACAAGCTGATCGACTACCAGGAGTTCTGCGGCGTGGGCGGCAGCGCCCCGGGCCAAGAGGAAGCCGGCGCGGTGGAGAGCATCAGCGTGGGTGAGCTCAAGGCCCTGCTGGATGGCGACACCAGTGGCCTGGCGCTGATCGACGTGCGCAACCCACCTGAGGCGGAGATCGCCGTGATCCCCGGCGCCACCTTGATCCCCCTGGATCAGATCGAAAACGGCACCGCCGTGGAGCGGGTGCGCGAGCTGGCCGCCGGCAAAACCCTCTACGCCCACTGCAAGCTGGGGGGCCGCAGCGCCAAGGCGCTGATCGCCCTCAAGCGCCACGGCATCGAGGGCATCAACGTGGCGGGCGGCATCGACGCCTGGAGCCAGGAGGTGGACCCCAGCGTTCCCCGCTACTAGCGGTCCAGCGATCCCCGGGCTTAGTAATCCACGCCGCGCTTGAGGTCGACGCCGCGCTCGGCGTAGTGCTTGTGGCACACCATCTCGGAGTGCACGCTGGCCAGGTCGAAATAGGCCGGCGGGTGTTTGCAGCGGCCGGTGAGAATCACCTCGGTTTCCGCCGGCTTGCGCAGCAGCGTCTGCACGATCGGCTCCACCGGCAGCAGCTCGAGATCCACGGTGGGGTTGATCTCATCGAGGATCACCGTTTTGTAGAGGCCACTGGAGATGGCCGCCCGGGCGATCTCCCAAGCCCGCTCCGCCTCCACGTAATCGATCGGTTGCTGCTGGCCGCGCCAGACGATCGCATCGCGGCCGGAGCGCAGGTGATCCACCAGGTGGGGGTAGCTCTCGCGCAGGGCGGCGATCGCCGCATCCTCGGTGTAGCCCTTGCCGCCCTTGAGCCATTGCAGGATCAGCACGCGGTGGCTCTTGTCCTGGGAGATGCCGCGGCCGATGGCCTGCAGGGCCTTGCCCAGGGCGCTGGTGGATTTGCCCTTGCCCTCGCCGGTGTACACCTCGATGCCGTCGAGGCCGGCGCTGGCCAGCTCGGCGTCGTCCAGCTCCCCCTGCAGGGGCCTGTCCTGCCGGCGGTGGGCCCGCATCTCGGAGTGCAGATCGGCGATCTGCACCAAGGGCCGGGGGGCACCCCGGCCGGTGACGATCACCTCCATGCCGGCGGGCTTGGCCGCCAGGGTGCGCACCACCTCATCGAGGTCGAGCAGGCCCAGATCCAGCACCGGGTTGAGCTCATCGAGCACCACCACGGAGTAGAGGTCGCTGGCCAAGGCCCCCTTGGCGATGGTCCAGCCGCGCTGGGCCTCCTGAATGTCGATGCGGGTGACCTGATCGGCGCTGAAGTAATCGCCGCGACCGGTGCGCACCTGGTCGATCAGGTGGGGGAAGCCCTGCTGCAGGGCCTCGATGGCGGCGTCCTCGTCGTAGGAGCGGCCGGGGCCCTTGAGAAAGCGCAGCAGCAGCACCCGGGTCTGCTTCTGCTCGCAGATGCCCAGGCCGATGGTGCGCAGCACCACCCCCAGGGCCGCCTGGCTCTTGCCCTTGCCCTCGCCGTCGTAAACGTGCAACTGGCCGTGGCTGCGCTCACTGGCGCCGGCGGCGGTGCGGATGCCGATGCCGCGGCCCGTGCCTCGCTGAGCCTGGTCCCGCTGCGCCTGGTTGGACGGCGTCTGGGTGCTGGGGCCCATGGAGCAGCTCGGCGGAGCCCGATGCTAACGGCGTCAGCCTGCCAGGATCAGGGGCCAAAGACCCTGGCCAGGCCAGCGCCATGTTCCGCCCGCTCGAGAGCCTGAGCCCAGGCCAGGCCAAGCAGCTGGAGCAGCTGCGGGCGCAGCTGGCGGCCCTGCCGGCGGCGTTGGTGGCCTACTCAGGCGGCGTCGACAGCACCCTGGTGGCGGCGATCGCCGTGGAGCAGCTGGGGGAGCGGGCCGTCGCCGTCACGGGGGTGTCACCGGCCCTGGCGCCGCACCTGCGCCAGGAGGCCCAGCTGCAGGCCCAGTGGATCGGCATGCGGCACCGGGAGCTGGAAACCGCCGAACTGGAGGACCCGGCCTACAGCAGCAACCCCAGCCAGCGCTGCTTCGCCTGCAAACGGGAGCTGCACCGCCTGCTGGGGCAGCTGCGGCAGGAGCAGCCCCAGGCCGTGGTGCTGGATGGCGTCAACCACGACGACCTGGGCGACCACCGCCCCGGCATCGCCGCCGCCCAGCAGGCCGGCGTGCACTCCCCCCTGGCGGACTTGGGCATCGACAAAGCCGGCGTGCGGGCGATCTCCAAGGCCCTGGGGTTCCCCTGGTGGGACAAACCGGCCCAGCCGTGCCTGGCCTCGCGCTTCCCCTACGGCGAACCGATCAGCGCCACGCGGCTGCAGCGGGTGGCGGCGGCGGAGGCGTGGCTGCGCCAACGCGGCTGGCCGGAGTTGCGGGTGCGCAGCCAGGGCGATGCCGCCCGCATCGAGTTGCCGGCCGATCAGCTGGACGCTGCCCTGCGGCGTTGGAGCGAACCCGAACAACGGCAGGCGTTGATCGGGGCCTTTCTCGCCCAGGGCTTCACGGCCGTGAGTGTGGATCTGGAGGGGCTGGTGAGCGGCAAGCTCAACCGCAGCCTGCGCAGCTGAGGGGGATCGGCCACAAAAAAGCCCCTCCCAGCGGGGGAGGGGCTGGGGGGCGCAGGCGCCTCAGGCGGCCGCCAAGGCCGGTTCGCGCTCGCTTTCGGCCACCCCGGTGGGGGTTTCGCGGCGGAAGCTCTTGAGCTTGTAGTTGCCAGCGTCGAGCTCTTCACTGAGCACGATGCACGCCCGCTCGGGCATGGTGTGATCACCGCAGGTGAACACGTCCACAGCCGCATAACCCGATTCGGGCCAGGTGTGGATCGAGATATGGGATTCGGCCAATAGAGCCAGCCCCGTCACACCCTGGGGGTCGAACCGGTGGGTGATCAGATTCAGGAGAGTGGCGCCAGCACGCTTCGCAGCGGTGGTGATGGCGTTCCTGAGGAAAGCCTCGTCGTCGAGCTTGGCGGAATCGCAGTTGTAAAGCTCGAGAATGCAGTGTTTACCCACCA
>JBIKKZ010000024.1:0-12399 GCA_044360095.1 Vulcanococcus sp.
GAGAAGCTCACCACGAAGTGCTGGCGGTAGTCGAACGGCAGGATGCCGCGGGCGTGCTCCTCGGCGAAGCCGGCGGCCAGCATGTCGCGGTAGCGCTCGGCCGCTTGGCGGCAAAGGTTGAGGTCGAGCTGGCGTTGCTCGGCGGTGTAGGCGTACTTCTTGCCTTGGCGATCGCTGTAGTGGCCCTCGGGACGCAGGTAGAACACCTCCTCGAGATCCAGCTCTCCGTTGGCGGCCCGGCAGATGCGCTCGCCCGTGTAGCGCATCGACTGCACATCGAAGCTCACCCCCACCCGGTGGGTGCGCGCCTGCTGCATCACCGAGTGGGGGAACCAGCCCACGTTGAGCACAATCTGGGCGTGCTCCAGCGGCCCGTAGTGGCCGCGCTCGCCCGCCAAGAGGCGCTTCACACAAATTTCCCCGGCCCGGGTTTCATCCGGCCATTCGGCGCGGTCGCCGGCCACGAAGCCTTCGCTGTAGTCCTGGTGCATCGCGGCGTAGATGCACTGCTGGGGGTTGGGGGTGGCGGCGATCAGCTCAACCCGAAAGCGGTTCATGGTGTGGCGGCGCCGCGCCCCGGCGGATTCGGTTGATCAGCAGGGTAGGTGGATCTGCTCGGTGCGGTCGCGGGCTTTTGGCTCAGCCGTGGCTGCGGGGACCGGCGAGGGTGGCCGCTGCGGTGGCGGCGGCGTTGGCCGGGCCCTCGCCAAGCGGGCTTTGGCGGGCCAGCCCCGCCAGCTCCGGCAGCGGGGTGGCGCCGATCAGCGCGCTGCTCAGGGCCTCCAGTTCGGAGCCGCTGCGGGCGCCCAGGGCTCGGCCCACGGCCTCGCCGCTGGCATCAAACAGTTCCAGCTGCGGGATGCCGTTGACGTCGTAGCGGTTGATCTCCGGCTGCCAGCGCGGGTTGTCGACGTTGAGCAGCACCACATCGAGCTGGTCGCGGTGTTGCTGGGCGATGGTCTCCATGGCAGGAGCCATGGCCTGGCAGGCCTCGCACCAGTCGGCGTAGAACTCCACCAGGGTGGGGCGCCCATCGCTGAGGGCCACCGGCAGATCCAGCGATTGGCGGGCCAGCTGTTGCAGCGGCGCCGCCGGCTGCAGGCCCCCGCGCAGCGCGAAGAGGCCCAGGGCGAGCAGTGCCGCGAGTGCCGCCAACAGCATCCGCTCGCGGCGTCCGAGGCCGGAGGGGGGGATTGGGGAGGGCTCGGGTTGGGTCACGGGCCGTGGGCAGCTGGGGCTGGGGCATCGGCCCACAATCTGGCAGGGCCAGCGGCCGGGCCGTCGTTAGCCTGATCCCAGGCGAAAGCCGGAGTGTGAAGCGCCGCATCACCCTGCATTTCCCCCGCGAGGCGGTGCACCAGCCGATCGCCTACCGGCTGGCGGTGGAGTTCGACATCGCCGCCAAGATCCTGCGGGCCCAGATCGCCCCCAACCAGAGCGGCACCATGGTGGTGGAGCTCTCCGGCGACATCGACGACCTGGCCGCGGCGGAGCAGTGGCTGGAGCGCCAGGGCCTGGGCCTCAACCGCGCCTCCGGCCAGATCAGCATCGACCCCGAGCGCTGCGTGGATTGCGGCATCTGCAGCAGCGTCTGCCCCAGCGGCGCCCTGCAGAGCGCCGCACCCACTTGGCAGTTGCAGTTCGACGCGCAACGCTGCCTGGTGTGCGAACAATGCATACCGGCCTGTCCATTTGAGGCCATTGCCCTGGTGCTGAACCCGTTGCCGTGAGAGCCCTGTTCGCCCTGCTGCTGTTGCCCCTGCGGGCGCCGATGCTGCTGCTGTTGTTGCTGGTTAGCGCCTACCTCGGCCTGCATTGGGCCGATGTGGCCCCGCAGTTGCTGGCGCAGGCCTCCACACCGTGGCAGGAGCAGCTGGCGGGGCCGTGGTTCTGGCCGCTCCAGAGCCTGCAGGCCCTGATCGTGGTGGTGTTCTGCGCCATGCCGGATGTGCTGCTGCGGGAGCTCTCCGAGCTGATGGCCGCCAGCAAGGCCCTCACCCTGGTGGTGACCCTGATGATCGTCATTGCCGGCGGCCTCTACCTGCTGCACCTGGCGGTGCTCTCGGAGGTGCTGGTGCTGGCCTCGGCGGTGCTGTTGGCCCGCCTGGATCTGATCCGGCTGCGGATCATGCCCGCCCCCTGGCTGGCGTGCCTGGCGTTGTCGAGTTGGGTGCTGCTCGGGATCGTGGTGGGCCGTCAGCTGCAGCACCACCTGGGCGGTTACCTGGCCTGAACCCACGTGCAGGCCTGATCGCCGGTGGCGGCCATCAGGCGGTAGGTCCAGTGGTTGCCCAGCACTTTTTTGGTGTAGAGCCTTGTTTCGGGATAGGGGATTGCCTCCACCCACAGCTCCGGCTCCTGGGCCGGATCCGGGTAGGCGCCGCCCCGCCAGCGCTCCACGGCCCCCGGGCCGGCGTTGTAGCTGGCCACGCTGAGGAAGGGCTGTTGCCCCCAGAGATCGAGCAGCTGCCGCAGGTAGCGGGCCCCGAGCGCGGCATTGCGGGCTGGCTGCTGCAGCTGGGTGTCGCCCACGGGGAGGCCCGCCAGCTCCGCTGCAGTGGCGGGCATCAGTTGCAGCAGGCCCACGGCACCCACCACGGAGCGCACCCCAGGGCTGAAGCGTGATTCCTGCCGCGCCACCGCCAGCAGCAGCTGCGGATCCACCCGTTCCTGGGCCCCGGCCCGCTCAAACACCGCCGCAAAGCGGCGGGGGTGCAGGTCCTGCTCCAGCTGCCAGTGCTGGGCGCACGCTCCCTGCGGCAGCCGCAGGCTCGCCTGCTCCAGTTGGCCCAGGCCGGTCCAGTCGTCGCCGATCCCCGTGCGCAGCCGCCCCTCCAGGGCCAGCTGCTGCGGCCCCGTGGGGGGTTGGCCGCGGCGCCGGTGGCGCCAGCTCTCCCAGGCCTCCAGGGCCTGGCCGCTGCTCCAGAGCGCATCCAGTTCGCCCTGGCCGCTGTTGAGGGCCCGCCAGGCGGTGGTGCTGGGGGTGACGGGCGTCGGGGGCGCCAAGCCCAGCCGTTCGGCGGCGCGCCAGCCGTAGTAGCCCCCGGGCTGGCTGCGCAGTATGGCCAGCCAGAGCCGGCGCGCCTGCGCGGGGTTGCCGCGGCGCTCGGCGGCATAGCCCCGCCAGAACAATTGCCGTGCCGCCAGGGGGGCCGGTAGCCAGCGGGCCTCGATGGCGGTGAGCACGGCGTCGGCCTCGGCCCACTGGCGCGCCAGCAGGTGGCCCCGGGCCCGCTGCCACTGCAGCTCCCAGCTGGCCGGTTGGCGGGGCCAGCGCTGCAGCACCGCCCGCCAGGGCCGTTGCCCCTCCAGCGCCAGCCGGGCCTGCACTGCGGCTGCGTTCTGCAGCGGGGCGGGCAGCTGCCGCAGGGCCGCCAGGGCTTCGGCCCCGGGCTCCTCCGCCAGCAGCGCGGCCGCCTCCTGCGCTTCGGCGCCGCCGGGTTGCCGCTGCGCCAGGGCCAGCAGCCGCCGTTGGGCCAGCCGTTGGTCAGCGGCGTCGCCCTTGAGCAGGGCGCGGTCGATGCTCAGTTGCAGGGCCGCGGGCGCCGCCTGATCCCCCAGACAGACCAGGGCATGGCGGCCTTGGCCCAGTTGGGCCAGGGCGGATGCCAGCTCCCGCCGCTGCTGGGGGGGCAGCGGCCCAGCGGCCGGCCTGCAGCGCTGGTGCAGCAGCGCTTCGGCACCGGGCCAGCGGGGCCCCCAGCGCGCCAGGTGCCCGGCGTCGCCGGCTTCGGTGGCGGCGGCCAGGGCGGCGGGGTGGGCTGGGAAGCGTTGCAGCAGCTGCCGCCGCAGGGCCGGGGTGCCGCGCCCTAGGGCGTACAGCGCATCGGCGCTGGCGGCCCGCTCAGGGAAGCGGGCCAGCAGCTCGCGCCAGAGGGCCTGGGCGGCATGGCTGCGCCCATCGGCCTCCATTGCCAGGGCCGCCTGTTTCAGGGCCACCGGCGCCAGCCAGCCCCGGCCCCAGCCCTGCCCCTGCAGCAGCCTCCGCCGCTGCGCTGCCCCCGCCTCCGGGCGGCTGCTCAACAGCAGGGCCGCCTGGCGCCGGCGTTCGGGATCCACCGCGCCCCAACGGGTTTGGCGCAGGCTGGCATCGCTGCTGTGCGGGTTGAGGCGGGGCGCCAGCCGCAGCAGGGCCTGGCGACCCGCCGCCAGGGCGACGCCGCTGCCCAGGCACAGCAGGCCGATCAGCAGGGGGCCGGTGGGGCGGGATGGGGCCAACGGCGGCTCAACGCTGTTGGCATTCTTGGGGCAGATCGCCTGCATGGGCCATGGCCTTGCCGGAGCTGCCCCCCTTGCCTCCCCTGCCACCGAGCCTCACCGTGTTGCCGGGGTGGCGCCAGCGCCGCCGTCTGCTGCAGGTGTGGGCCCTGGCCGGTCTGTTGATCCTGCTGCGGCCCCTCTGGCCCCTGCAGCTGCTGCCCGGCTGGGTGGTGGGGGGCGTGCTGCTGTGGGCGGTGGTGGAGCTGCTGCTGTGGGCCTGGTGGCCGCGGCGCTGGCGCTGAGGGGGCGCTGAGGGCTGCGCCTAGCCTGACGCGCATCCATGGCTGGATCGCTGCTGATGGCCGAACAGGCCCTTCCCATGCTCGGCACCCCGCTGGCGGCGGGCCGTGTGCAGTTCGGCACCGATGGCATCCGTGGCCGGGTGGGCAGTGTGATCACTCCGGCCCTGGCTTTGCAGGTGGGCTACTGGTGTGGCCGGGTGTTGCCGACCCAGGGGCCGATTGTGCTGGGCTCCGATTCCCGCAGCAGCGGCCCGATGTTGCTGGCCGCCCTAGCGGCGGGGCTGACGGCGGCCGGCCGTGATGTGCTCGAGCTGGGCCTGTGCCCAACGCCGGCAGTTCCCGGGGCGATCCGGGCCCTCGGGGCCGCCGGTGGCCTGATGGTGTCCGCCAGCCACAACCCGCCCCACGACAACGGCATCAAGGTGTTTGGCGCCGGTGGGGCCAAGTTGGGCCGGGCGGAGCAGGCCGCCATTGAGGCGGGGCTCTGCGGCCCCAGCCCCGATCTGGAGGCGGTGCCGGCCAACGGGTGCCTGACGCGGCGGCCAGATCTGCTGGAGGCGTATCGGGAGCGGCTTCTGGCCAGCGTTGCTGGCACGCGCCTCGTCGGCTGCCGGGTGGTGCTCGATTTGTGTTGGGGGTCGGCCACCAGCTGCGGTGAAGCCCTGTTCCGCGAGCTCGGGGCTGTGGTGACCGTGCTGCACGGCGAGCCCGATGGGGCCCGCATCAACCAGGGCTGCGGCAGCACCCACTTGGAGCCCCTGCGGGCGGCCGTGCTGGAGCATGGGGCCGCGATGGGCTTTGCCTTCGATGGCGATGCTGACCGCATGCTGGCGGTGGATGGCCGCGGCCGGGTGGTGGATGGCGACCAGATCCTCTACCTGTGGGGCCAGGCGCTGATGGCGGAGGGGGCATTGCCCGACAACCGCATCGTGGCCACGGTGATGAGCAACCTGGGCTTCGAGCGCGCCTGGCAGGCCCAAGGCGGGGTTTTGGAGCGCACCGCCGTGGGCGATCAGCACGTGCACGCGGCGATGGAGGAGCTGGGGGCCGCCCTGGGGGGCGAACAATCCGGCCACATCCTCTCGACCCGCCATGGCATGAGCGGCGATGGCCTGCTCACCGCCCTGCAGGTGGCCAGCCTGGTGCAGGGCCGTGGCGGCAGCCTGGCGGATTGGCTCGACAGCAGCTTTGCGCCCTACCCCCAGAAGCTGGTGAACGTCACCGTGCCCAACCGCGACCGGCGTTGCGCCTGGGAAGCCTGCGGCCCCCTGCGCGAGGCGGTGGAGCAGGCGGAGGCGGCGATGGCCGGCTGCGGGCGGGTGTTGGTGCGCTCCAGCGGCACCGAACCGCTGCTGCGGGTAATGGTGGAGGCGGCGGACCAGGCCGACGTGGACCACTGGAGCAGCCACCTGGCTGCCCTGGCCGATCAGCACCTCAACGCGGCCTAAGGCCGGCTGTCTGAGCCGCCAGGTTCAGGGCTCCGGCGCATGCATCGCCGGCGGGCTCTTGCAGATGGGCCCCTGGGCAGTGCCGCTGCAGCGCCGCGCCAAAACGCTCCCGCAGGGCGCCCAGGTGGACGGCGGCACCCCCCACGGCACACACCGCCGGCGCCGGCAGATCCAGCTGGCCGGCCACCGCCTGCACCATGGCGGCCAGGGCGTCGGCGGAGCGCTCCACCACCGCCATCGCTTGGGGGTCCCCCTCCTGGGCCCATTGATCCACCAGGGGTGCCAAGCGGGCAAAACCAGCTGCGCCAAAGCCGGGTTGCACCACCAGGGCCTTGAGGGCTTGGGGCGTGTCCACCGCCAGGGCCCGCCACAGCTCCTGCTGCAGCGGCGTGGCCGGCAGGCGCCCATCGGCCATCTGCAGGCTGAGGGCCAGGCCGTCGCGGCCGATGTCCATGGCGGAGCCGGCGCCATCCAGCAACCAGCCCCAGCCGCCGCAGCGGTGCGTGCGGCCCTGGCGGTTCTGCCCCACGGCGATGCAGCCGGTGCCGCTGATCACCAACACGCCGGGTTCGCGGCCGAAGGCCCCCGCCAGGGCGGTGCGCTCATCACCGGTCACCTCCAGGGCCGCTTCCGTCAGCTGCAGGCACCGGGCCGCCAGCTGCAGGCCCTGCCGCTGCACGGCGCTGCCCGCTTCGATGCCGCTGGCGCCGATCGCCGCCGCCGCGAGGGCCGTTGTGGGGTGCAGGCCGCCGTGGGCTTCTGCCGCCTGGCGGGCTGCCGCCAGGCTGCCGCTCAGAGCAGCCGCAAAGCGCTGTTCACCGCCCTCAGCGGCCAGATGGCTGACGCCGGGGCCCTGGCCATCGCTGATGGCCCGCCAGCGGCCATCGGGCTGCAGCCAGGCCAGGCGGCAACTGGTGTGGGTTTGTCCGGCATCGAAGCCGGCGATCAGGTGCCCCGCAGCCTCAGCCATCGGCCCTGGCCTGGGGGCGGCTCACCGCCAGGCTGGCCAGGCAGAACCAGCCGGTGAGCTGCACCTCGGGCCGAAAGAAGATCGTGTCGGTGATGCCCTGCACCCCCAGGCCAGCGATGGCCGCCAGGGCCGCCAGGGCGGGCAGGGCCCAGGGGGATTCGCCCTTGAGCTGGGCCAGGCCGGCCCGCAGGCTGGCGATCAGCAGGCCCAGCGCCGCCAGCAGGTAGGGCACGCCCCCCTCCACCAACAGCTCCAGGGGCACGGAGTAGGCGCTGAGGGCGTTGAACTTCGGCTGTTGGTAGAGCGGATAGATCAGGTTGAAGGCCGTGTTGCCCGGGCCGATCCCCAGCCAGGGCCGCGCCTGGATCATGTCGATCGCCGCCAGCCACACGTTGATGCGGAAGTTGTTGGAGCTGTCTTCGCGGCCCGCCACCAGGCTCAGTACGCGGATGCGCAGCGGCTCCACCTGGGTCACCGCCACCACCAGCACCGCCACGGCCGCCACCAGCAGCAGCGCCGGGAACAGCCGCCGCCACAGGGGCGGCCACTGGCGCGTCTGGCGCAGCACCAGCAGCAGGGCCAGGCTGCCCAGGGCCGCCAGCATGCCCAGCCAGCCGCCGCGGCTGTAGCTCAGGAACAGGGCGACCGCCCCGAGCAGCAGGGCGCTGCCCGCAAACAACCGCTGCGGCCAGCTGCGCCAGCGCAGCAGCGCCACCAGCGCGATGGGCAGGATCGGAATCAGGTAGCCCGCCAGCAGGTTGGGGTTCTCCAGCGGGCCGTACACCCGAATCGTGCCGTCGGCCACGGAGTTGGGGTCAGCCCAGCGGGCCAGTTCGGCGGTGTCGCCGTAGAGCTGGCGGATGGCGAGCACGGCGCTCACCAGCTGGCCGGCCAGCAGGGCGGCCACAATGCGATTCCACCACTGGGGGGCTTCCGCCAGCAGCTGCCGCATCAGGGCATACACCCCCAGGTAGCTCACCAGCTTCAGCAGCCCTTTGAAGGCGGCCACCGGCACCGGTGAACAGCCGGTGGCCACAACGGCAATGCCGAGCAGCAGCAACAGCCAGCCGTTGATCGGCCCCAGCCCGCCGGCGGGGGTGCGCAGGGCCCAGATCAGCCAGAGCAGCCCCGCCGCCAGGATCAACAGGCTCAGCCCGCCGCGGGTCACCAGGGGCAGGCCCGCCATCAGGGCGCACAGCACGATCCCCGCCAGCGCGGGTAGGCGGTCGGTGAGCGGCCCGCTGGGCTGTGCGGCCAGCACCCCTTGCCAGCGCAGCAGCCAGGGGGTGGGGGGCGCGGGGGCCGGGCTCATGCCAGGGGAGGCGTGGGGTCGGCCGGATTATCGGTGGCCTCAAGCGATTGCTCCAGGCTTTGCAACGCCGGCGGCGGTGCGCTGTTGCGCTGGAACAGGCGGCGGTACACCGGCAGCCCCTGGCTGAGCACGTGGGTTTCGCGTTCCGTGGGCAGCGGCAGCGGGTTGTGCGGCAGCCACCCAGCCTCGCCGGGCGCATCGGCTGCGGGGCTGGGATCAAAGCAACCGCTGGCCTCAATCACCGCCAGCATCGGCTCGATCACCGCCAGCACGTCGCTCTGCACAAACAGCTGCTGGCCGGGGGCCAGGGCCGCGGCAATGGCCAGCAGCAGCGCCGGCTGGAGCACCCGCCGCTTGTGATGCTTTTTCTTGAACCAGGGGTCTGGGAACTGGATCGACACCAGCTCCAGGCGCCCCGCCGGCAGCTGCGCCAGCCAGGCCTCCAGGCTCACGTTGGCGTTGCAGAAGAGGAAGTGGAGGTTGTGGAGCTGGCGATCTTGGCGCTCCGCTTCGGCGGCGCTCACCAGGGCCCGGCGGATCTCCACCCCCAGGTGGTTGCGCTGGGGTTGTTGCTCCGCCAGGGCCAGCAGGAAGCGGCCGCGGGCGCAGCCGATGTCGAGGTGGAGCGGCAGGGCCCCATCGGCGAACAGCTGCTCCGGCGGCGGCAGCGCCAGCGGCTGCTGGAAGAAGCGGCTCAGGGGGTTGACGTGCTGGCGCACCATGGCGAGCTCAGGCGGAATCGCCGCCGGCCGCGCCGGTGTTCGGCACCAGGAAACCCCAGCTGGCGGTGTAACCGTGCAGATGGGTGACCCCGGCCACGGGGCCGAGTTCACCGTTGCAGAAGGCGCCGGCCACGGGCACCTCGGCAAAGTGCTCCCGGCAGGCCTGCACGTCGCCATCCGGGGAGCCATAGAGCCCTTCACCCCGCCCCAGACAGGCGAACAGCAGGGCCGCCAGCGGTTGCGGTTGGCGGCGCCGTTGCCGGCTGAGCAGGTGGCGTTGCTCCTGGCGGGAGGCTTCGGCATCCCGCAGCTGGAACTGCACCCGCTGCCCCACCCGCAGCCGTTCCCCCACCGCCACCGAGCCGGTGCGCGGGTCAACGCCGATCAGGTTGCGCACCAAAAAGGCCGGGGCGTCGGTGTCGTCGGCGGCGCCGAGCTGGAAGTTGTTTTTGGCCACCCCCAGAAACAGCGAGTGGCGCACCAGTTCGCGCTCCTGGGGGTTCAGCCCCTCCAGGATGTGTTGCAGACAGGCCACGGGCGTGCCCTGTTGCTCGCCGCTGCTGAGCCGTTGCACCACGTTGCGCTCGGCTTGCTCCACCTCAAACACCGGGCCGATCGGTTTGCAGCCCTGGGCCACCACTGGATCAATCCGCCAGCTGCCGCCGATTAGGCACCCAACGGCACCCCCCACCACCTGGTCGTTGAACAGCAGCGAGCCATGGCTGGCGTTGTGCTGGCCGGCAATGCCCCCCACCTTGGTGGCAGCGGGGTAGGCGTAATCCAGGCCGCTGATCAGATCGTTGATGGCGGGGCAGCCCGGATCAATGAACAGCAGCATCGAGTGCATGCCCTCGGGGTCGGCCCCCACCCAGTCGCTCCAGGCCTGGCTGGGGCCATCGAGATCCGGCAGCGCATCCCCCTCCACCTGGAACAGCTGCAGGTGGGCACCGGGCAGCCACAGCAGGCTGACGCTGATGCCCGGTTGTTGCTCCAGCTCATGGGGTTGGCCGTCGGCCGCGGTGCCCACCACGCCGCCACCGCTGCAGCCGATCCAGTGCTGGCTGGGGATGGCCTGGCGCAGCAACGGCAGCAGCCGTTGCAGGTCGGTGGCGTAGGCAGTGGAGCAGAACACCAGCGCCAGCTGGGCCGGCTGGTCTGGTTGGGCTTGTCCCGGGTCGCTGGCCTGCAGTTGTTGGGCCAGGTCGGCCACGGCCGCCTCCAGGGCGGGCTGGTTGCTGAGGGCGGTGCGGCAGCGGGCTTCGGGCGTGGGCTTCGGCGTTCCCAGCGCGCCCAGGCGCTGCTGCAGCTGCTGAAGGGGGCGGAGCGGCCAGGCCATGGCTGGACCCTACAGCTGCTGCCACCAGGGCTGGGCCGCGGATAATGGCGGCTTGCCGACCCCCGTTTCGTGCCCGACCTGTTGCCCTACCGCACGCTCGTCTGGCTCGATTACCGGTTGGCTGCGGTGTTCGCCATCGGTGTGCCGTTGGTGCTGATGGTGTGGGCGGCGGTGCGCCAGGAGCGGGCGCTGTTGCGCCTGCTGGGCATTTTCTGGAAGGTGGCCAGCCTGCTGCTGATCACCGTGTTGCTGCTCACCGACAACCGCCCCCTGGGCTATGGGCTGGCGGTGTTGGCCCACCTGTTGGTGGTGGTGAGCGTGTGGTTCTGGGTGGACCTCAACGAGGAACTGGCGGATCTGCCCCCCTGGCGGCCGTTGCCCTTCGCGGTGCGCAGCTGGCGCTGGGGCCTCAGTGTGTATGGCGTGCTGGGGGCGGCGTTGAGCGCCTCAGCCCTCGATTGCCTGCGGGGTGGCATCAGCCGGGCCGTGTGCCGGGTGTGGCTCGAAGCGCCCGATGATCTGCACGGCGGGGCGGCCAGCGCCTTCGCGTTTGTGTTTGGCGGCCGCTGGACCGGTGCCATTGCCGCCTTTGTGGGCTATGTGGCCCTGGTGGCCTATGCGGTGGGGCTGCTGCAGTGGCTGTTGGTGCGCTTGCCCAAGCAGGGCCGCGTGGCGGGGGGCTTTTGATGGGGGTGGCGCCGCTGTTGGCCGCGCTGGAGGCGATCAGCCGCAGCCGCGCCGATCGGGTGCTGCGCCTGCGGGGCTCCTTGCCCGCCGAGGGGGGCTGGGAGCCGTTTGAGCTGTTGATCTTTCGCGGCTTCTCCAGCAGCGTCAGCCACCCCACCGACTTTGACCCCGACCAGCCGGCCCTGCCGGAGGCGGCCCGGATCGTCAGCGCGGAGTTGCTGCAAGGGCCCCTGGATCCTGCCCAGGAACACCAGTTGGCCGGGCCTGCTCCGGTGGAGGCGTTCCTGGATCCCGCCGGCTGGCGCTAGCCCAGCACCGCCACGCAGCGGCCGCAGAGGGTGGGGTGGCTGCTGTGCTGGCCGATGTCGGTTTCGAAGTGCCAGCAGCGCTCGCACTTGTGGCCATCCGCTTTGGCAATCCGCACGGTGATGCCCTCTTCGCTGGCCTCCGCCAGCACCGTCGCCGGTGCGCTGCCCCCCAGCTGCAGCTGCGACACCAGCAGCCAATCGGCCAGGTTGTCGACGCTCGGGTGGGCACTGCCCTCCAGCCAGGCGAGGGCCTCGCGGGTGGCGTTGGCGCCCTCCGCTGCGCTGATCTCCAGCTGCACGCGGGCCTCCAGGGAGGCCCCCAGCTGGCCGCCGCTGCGGCAGTTTTCCAGTTGCCGGTTAACCAGGGCCCGCAGGGCGGCGATGCGCTCCATGGGGGCCTCCAGCTGCGGTTGACGCCACTCCTCTGGCGCCGTGGGCCAGCCCCGCTCAAACACCGAGGCCTCGGCCACGGGGTAGGGCAGGTTCTGCCAAATGTCTTCGGCCATGTGGCACAGCACCGGCGCGATGAGCCCCGCCAGCCGCTCCACCACTAGGCTGAGCACCGTTTGGCAGCTGCGGCGGCGGAACTCCTCGGCGCCGCTCACGTAGAGACGGTCCTTGGCGATGTCGAGGTAGACGTTGGAGAGATCCACCACGCAGAAGTTCTGCAGGGCCTGGAAGAAGCGGTAGAACTCAAAACGCTCGAAATCCCCGCCCACCGCATCGATCAGGGCTGCCGTGCGCTGCAGCATCCATTGATCGAGCAGCGGCAGGTCGCCATAGGCCACCGCATCGCGCTCCGGCACGAAATCGTGCAGGTTGCCCAGCAGGTAGCGGGCCGTGTTGCGCACCTTGCGGTACACGTCCGCCAGCTGCTTCACGATCCCCGGGCCCAGGGGCACATCGGCGGAGTAGTCCACCGAACTCACCCACAGCCGCAGCACATCGGCGCCGTAGGCCGGCTCCTGCTTTTCGTTTTTGCCCCCCTCCACCAACACCGCCGGATCCACGACGTTGCCGAGGGATTTGCTCATCTTGCGGCCCTTCTCATCGAGGGTGAAGCCGTGGGTGAGCACCCGTTTGTAGGGGGCCTGGCCATTCACCGCCACGGAGG
>JBIKKZ010000185.1:0-3867 GCA_044360095.1 Vulcanococcus sp.
TTGAACACGCTGCGGGGCAGCGCCTCCTTCATGGTGTCGAGGCTGAAGACGTCGCTGGCCCAGGTGTCCGCCAGGGGGGCGGGGGGCGCCACGGGCACGGGCTTGCGCCGCTGGATGGTCTGCAGGGCGGCGAAACGCTCGGCGCTGGGCATGGCGGTTTGTAGCACTGCAAACCATGCAACGCGGCCATGGCGCGGCTTTTGGTATCAGCAGATACGTTTTGCGCGATCCGGTGGCTGCCGACCTCGCCTCAACTGCCGGGGTAGCGAAGGGTGCGCCAGTTGCCGCTGGTGGTGCTCACCTCCACGCCGATGGCCATCGGCTCGATGCGGCCGCTGACGCTCGACACGTTGGCGCCCCACCACTCCAAGGCATCGGACCAGGCGGCCTCGAGGGATTCGTAGAGGTCGTCGAGCACCGGGTGGGGGGCGCCGCGGTGGTCGACCAGGCGGTATTGGGCCATGGCCGTTGGGATCAGGTGTTGGCCATGCTTCAACTCAGGCCAGGGGGTTGTCTGTCGCAGTCGCTGCCATTTCTCCCGGGGGCAGGCTCCAGCGGATCAACAGCAGCAGCTGCAGCAGCCACAGGGCAGCCAGGCCCACGGCGGTGCTGCCCCGCTGGAGCGGCACCAGCACCAGCCACACAATGCCGCCCGCCAGGGCCACCGCCAGCCCCAGCCCCAGGGCCACCAACGCCACGGTGCGCCCCCAGCGGCGCCGGGCCAACAGGCCGCCACAGGCCACCACCCCCAGCACCAGGGCGGGCAGCACCGCCGCCAGCCCCACCACCAGGCGGGCGGTGGCCAGGGGGCCAGGCAGCACCACCGCCAAGGGGAGGCCGGCCAGGGCCGAACCATTGGCCAGCAGCCCCGCCCAGGCCAGGGGGCGATCCAGGCTGGCGGGGCGAGGCGCCGGGGCGCGCTGCATTCAAACGTTGAGCGATCGCCACCCAGTGAAACCGGCGTGGCGCAGGGTGCGCCAGTCGCCGCTGGGGGTGCTCATCTCCAGACCCACGTGCAGGGCCAGCTGGCGCTCCTGCTCACGGGCATCGGCGTGGCCATCCAACAGGCCTTGCTGCTGCAACCACTCCAACGCGGCCTCCAGGGCCTGGTCGCGTCCTTCGAACAACTCATCGAGCACCGGATGGGGCAGACCGCGGGCATCGGTGAGCCGGTAGAGGCGGCCGTCGGCGGGGAAACCGGAGTGCAGCACAGACGCTCGGCCAGCCAAGTCAGTGTGGCCAAGCCCCTCTCCAGCGCCGGTGCTCCAGGCGACAGGCCGCCGTGCTCCCCCGGATCAGGCGAGGGCAAACAGCAGCAGATCGGCCCCGGCATCCCCGGCCTCCAGGGACGCGGGATCTGGCGCGGGCGCGGGCCAGCCCAGCCCCAGCCCATCCCCCCGGCGCAGGCTCCAGGGCGCCCGCAACTCCCCGTTGATCAACTGCAGCCACACCCCCTCCGCCGCGGCCAGGCCCGGCGGCCACGCCAGCCGCTGCCCCGGCTCCAGCAGGCCGCGCCACAGCCGCACCGGCCGCGCAATCGCCATGGCACCGCCCCGGCGCTCAGGGTCGAGCAGCGGGGTCCAGCGGCCCGCCTGTGGCGGGAAGGGGCGCTGTTCGTAGGCCGGAGGAAGGCCAGTGCTGCTGGGCTCAATCCAGATCTGCAGCAGGCGGCAGGGCTGATCGCCACCATTGATTTCGCTGTGCACCACACCGGTGCCGGCGCCCATGCGCTGCACCTCACCGGCCCGCAACACCTCGGCGTGGCCCATGGAATCGCGGTGGTGCAGCTCCCCGTCCACCATCACCGTGATGATCTCCATGTCGCGGTGGGGGTGCATGCCAAAGCCCCGGCCCGCGGCGATGGTGTCGTCGTTGATCACCCGCAGGGGCCCGAAGCCCATCCAGGCCGGGTCGTGGTGGCCTGCAAACGAGAAGCTGTGCCAGCTGTCGAGCCAGTCGAACTGGCTGTGGAAGCGCTCAGCCGCGGGGCGATGCAATGGCGTGTCGGGCCCTGGGGTCGCCATCGAAACGCACATCACTCAAAGCGACAGGGGATGCAGGTGGGCAAGGCGCCGCACGATGTCGTCGATGCTGTCGTCCTTGGCGGGCTGGTGGGCGTTGCTCACCAATTGACGGCCCACCACGTGGGCCCCAAGGTGGGCCAGCTGCAGCCGCAGGGCCGCCAGCACCATGTGACCACCGCCACCGGAATGGGTGGCGATCGCCACGGGGCGCCCGTTAAACAGGGCGCGGAAATCATCGCCCTGCACCGACAGCCAGGCGATGGCACTGGTGAGCACCGGCGGCGTTGAGCCGTTGTATTCCGGGGCGCAGATCACCAAGCGCTCCGCCGCAGCCAGCTGGTGCTGCAACCCCACCACCCCGGGCGGAGTGCCCACCGCCTGGGCCGCCGGGGTGTACAGCGGCAGGTCGAGCGCCACCAGATCCAGCACGCTGGAGCGCAGGCCCCGGGCGGCGCCGGCCGCCGCAAACCGCTGCGCCAAGTTGAGGTTGTCACCGTTGCTGGCGGCGATCACCAGCAGATCCAGCGGTGCCTGCGCGGTCCCTTCTGACGTGCCCATGGTCAGTGGCTCACCCCGGGGATGAACTTGCGCTCGTGGTCGGCCCCCTTGAGCATGCGGTTCCAGTACACCCAGGGCAGCACCGTCGTTTTCATCACCCACATGCTCCAGCGCTCCTGGGTGGGGTCGAGGGGGAAGGAGGGCACCGGCTGCTGCTCGTAGTTGAACTCCGCCATGATCGTCTTGCCATAGCCGGTGATCAATGGGCAGCAGCTGTAGCCGTCGTAGGCGCCGTCGCCCTGGCCACCATCCAGCTGGGCCAGCAAGTTGGTCACCAGCACCGGCGCCTGGCCGCGCACGGCGGCGGCGGTTTTGGAGTTGGGCATGCCGCTCACATCGCCAATGGCGAACACATTGGCGAAGCGCACGTGCTGCAGGGAGTGTTTGTCGACCTCCACAAACCCGCTGGCGGCGGCCAGGGGGCTCTGGGCCACCACATCCGGAGCGGCCATCGGCGGGGTGACGTGCAGCAGTGCGTAGGGGATCACCTCCTCGCGCGGCTCCTCGCCCTCCTTGCTCACCTGGAACACGGCCTCCTTGCTGGCGGCGCGCACCTCGGTGAGCACGTGGCTGTAGCGGGCATCAATGCCCTTGCGGGCCACCACCTCCCGCAGCGGTGCGGCGTAGGTGGGCACCCCGAAGATGCCGGGGGTGGCGGTGGCGTAGATCACCGCACTCTTGGCGGCCACGGCCGGGTCGCGCTTGATGGCGTCGTCGGCAAGGTAGGCGATCTTCTGGGGGGCGCCGGGGCACTTGATCGGCATCGGCGGGCAGGTGAACACCGCATTGCCCCCCTGGAAGTGCTGGATGCACTCCCAGGTGTAGGCGGCGAACTCCTTGGCGTAGTTGCTGCAGACACCCCCCTGGCCCAACGCCTCCGGCAGCCCCTTGATGGCCTCCCAGCAGAGCTTCATGCCGGTGGCCACCACCAGGGCGTCGTAGGTGAGGGTTTGGCCGCCGGTGGTGGTCACCGTGTTGGTGGCCGGATCAAAGCCGGCGGCCCCTTCGCGGATCCAGCTGACGCCGGCGGGGATCAGGGAGGCTTCGTTGCGGCGGGTCTGCTCCAGGGTGAACAGGCCACCGCCCACCAGGGTCCAACCCGGTTGGTAGTAGTGATCGCTGGAGGGCTCGAGGATCGCCACCTCCAGGCTGGGGCGAAAACGCTTCAGCCGTGCCGCCACGGTGATGCCGGCGGCACCACCGCCCACGATCAAAACCCGGTGATGGCCCATGGCGGCTGCGGCGCTGCTCAACCCCAGATCTAACCAAACAGCAGGCACCTGGC
>JBIKKZ010000186.1:0-3840 GCA_044360095.1 Vulcanococcus sp.
CCAGCCCCCGGGCCCATCCGAGCCCCCGGCATCCCTGCAGCTCGAGCAGGAGCCGGCCGCCCTGGATCAGTTCGGCCGCGACCTCACCGCCGCTGCCCGGGCCGGGGAGCTCGATCCGGTGATCGGCCGCGACACCGAGATCCGGCGCCTGATGCAGGTGTTGTCGCGCCGCAGCAAAAACAACCCGGTGTTGATCGGTGAGCCCGGCGTGGGCAAGACCGCCATCGCCGAGCTGCTGGCCCAGCGGATTGTGGCGGGCGAGGTGCCCGAGGCCCTCAAAGGTCAGCGCCTGGTGGCCCTGGATTTGGGGGCCCTGATCGCCGGCGCCAAATTCCGCGGGCAATTTGAGGAGCGCCTGCGCAGCGTGCTCAAGGAGGTGCGCGAGGCCGAGACCGCCGGCGCGGTGGCCGGCGAGGCCGGTGGCGTGATCCTGTTCATCGATGAACTGCACACCGTGGTGGGGTCGGAGCGCTCCAGCAGCGATGCCAGCAGCATCCTCAAGCCGGCGCTGGCCCGCGGCGACCTGCGCTGCATCGGGGCCACCACCCCCGAGGACTACAGCCGCACGGTGGAGAAGGATCCGGCCCTGAACCGCCGCTTTCAGCAGGTGCTGATCAAGGAGCCCGGCCTCGAGGACAGCACCCTGATCCTGCGGGGCCTCAAAGAGCGCTACGAGCTGCACCATGGCGTGGCCATCGCCGATGGGGCCGTGGTAGCCGCCGCCCGGCTGGCAGATCGCTACATCGCCGACCGCTGCTTGCCGGATTCCGCCATCGACCTGATCGATGAGGCCGCCGCCCAGCTGCGCATGGAGGTGACCTCCAAGCCGCGGCGGGTGGAGGAGGCGGAGGCGGAGCTGCGGCGGGTGGAGCTGGCGCTGTTGGCGGCCGAAACCGCTCCCCAGGCGGAGCGGCTGGCGCTGCAGGATCAGCGGCGCCAGGCCAGCGAGGGTCTGCAGGAGCTGCAGCGCCGCTGGCAGGCGGAGCGGGAACAACTGGCGGAGCTGCGCCAGCTGTTGGCCGATGACGAGGCCCTGCGGCTGCAGATCGCCGAAGCGGAGCGCGACGGTGACCTCGAGGAGGCGGCGCGGTTGCAGTACGACCAGCTCCACGGCGTGCAGCAGCGCCGCCAGCAGTTGGAGGACCACCTGCTCGAGGATCAGGCCAGTGGCCGCTCCCTGCTGCGGGAGCAGGTGGAGGAGGGGGACATCGCCGATGTGGTGGCCCGCTGGACCGGCATCCCCGTGCAGCGCCTGTTGGCCGGGGAGCGCCAGAAGCTGCTGGAGCTGGATCAGCGCCTGGCGGAGCGGGTGGTGGGCCAGCCCGAGCCCGTGGCGGCGGTGGCTGCGGCGATCCGCCGGGCCCGGGCCGGCATGAAAGACCCCCGCCGCCCCGTGGGTTCATTTCTGTTCCTTGGCCCCACCGGCGTCGGCAAAACCGAGCTGGCCAAGGCCCTGGCGGCGGCCCTGTTCGATGAGGAGGAGGCGTTGGTGCGCCTCGACATGAGCGAATTCATGGAGCGCAATGCCGTGGCCCGGCTGCTGGGGGCTCCCCCCGGTTATGTGGGCTACGAGGAGGGCGGCCAGCTCACCGAGGCGGTGCGCCGCCGCCCCTACGCGGTGCTGCTGCTGGATGAGGTGGAGAAGGCCCACCCGGACGTGTTCAACGTGCTGCTGCAGGTGCTCGACGACGGCCGCCTCACCGATTCCCAAGGCCGCACCGTGGATTTCCGCCACACCGTGGTGGTGATGACCAGCAACCTGGCCAGCCGCGCCATCCTCGACAGCGCCCGCAACCAGGGTGACGATGCCGCGCTGGCGGAGCAGGTGGAGCTGGCCCTGGCCAGCCAGTTCCGGCCTGAATTCCTCAACCGCATCGATGAAGTGATCCGGTTCCTGCCCCTGGGGCCAGCGGAGCTCGAGCGAATCGTGGGCCTGCAGCTGGCCGATCTGGCGGCCCTGCTGCGGGAGCAGGGGCTGGCGTTGCAGGTGGATCCATCCGTGGTGGGCTGGCTGGCCCGCCAGGCCTACCAGCCGGAATATGGCGCCAGGCCCCTGCGGCGACTGCTGCGCCGCAGCATCGAGAACCCCCTGGCCACGGAATTGCTCGAGGAGCGGTTCCTGGGTGCCGCCGCCGTGCGGGTGAGCCTCCAGGAGGGGGGTGAGCGCCTGCTGTTCCAGCCCTTGGCGGCTGGGGGCTGAGGCACATCCGGTAGGGTGTTTGTTTGCCGGCGTGCGGGCTGTTCAGCTTCGCCGCCTGCCGACCGTTCCAGCAGTGGATACCCCGACCGACCCTTCAGCCCGTTCCCAAGCCGAGTCAGGCGCCTCCGCTGATGCCTCAGCCGAAGCTCCTGCCGCCGGCCCCAGCCCCGAACCCGCCCCGGCTGGTTTCGTGGCCGACACGATGGCTGAGCTGCGTCGGGTGGTCTGGCCCAGTCGCCAGCAGCTGTTCTCCGAGTCGGTGGCCGTCATTTTGATGGTGACCCTCTCGGCCTTCGCCATCGCCGCCATCGATCGCTTCTACAGCTGGGCCAACGCCCAGGTGTTCCGCTGATCCCTAGCCGGCTAGTTCCGGCTCCACTGCCCTGTTTTTTGCGCCGTGCCCGTGTCCGACGTTGATCTGACAGCTGCCTCCACAGCTGACCTGACGGCCGAGTCGCTGCCTGAGGCGATCAGCGAGGCGGCGGTGGAGCTGGCCCCCACCGAGGGCCGCGCTCCGGTGGCTCGCTGGTATGCCGTGCAGGTGGCCTCCAGCTGCGAGAAGAAGGTGAAGGCCACCCTCGAGCAGCGGGCTGTGACCCTCGGCGTGGACAGCCGCATCCTCGAGATCGAGATCCCCCAGACCCCAGCGGTGAAGCTCAAGAAGGACGGCAGCCGCACCAGCACCGAGGAGAAGGTGTTCCCCGGCTATGTGCTGGTGCGGATGGTGCTGGATGAGGACACGATGATGGCGGTGCGGAGCACCCCCAACGTGATCAATTTCGTGGGGGCGGAGGACCGCCGTGCCACCGGCAAAGCCCGCGGCCACATCAAGCCGCGCCCCCTCAGCCGTCAGGAGGTGGACCGCATCTTCAAGCGGGCTGCCGAGAAGAAGCCTGTGGTGAAGGTCGATCTCACCGAGGGCGATCAGATCCTGGTGACCGCTGGACCCTTCAAGGACTTCCAGGGCGAGGTGATCGAGGTGTCCGCTGAGCGCAACAAGCTCAAGGCCCTGCTGTCGATCTTCGGCCGGGAAACCCCGGTGGAACTCGAGTTCTCCCAGATCAGCAAGCAGAGCTGATCCCCCTGCGGCCGTCTCCCTGCGGAGGGCGGCCCTAGGCGTTGCACCGGTCTCCGGGGCGCGCCGCAGCCGCTGCCCTAGGGTCGCGGATCCGCAGATTGCTCAAGCCGCCAGGACGATGGCAAAAAAAGTTGTAGCTGTGATCAAGCTGGCCCTGGATGCCGGCAAAGCCAACCCCGCGCCGCCGGTGGGCCCCGCCCTCGGTCAGCACGGCGTCAACATCATGGCGTTCTGCAAGGAGTACAACGCTCGGACGCAGGACAAGGCTGGCTACGTGATCCCGGTGGAGATCTCGGTCTTTGAAGACCGCAGCTTCACCTTCATCACCAAGACCCCTCCCGCTTCCGTGCTGATCTCCAAGGCAGCCGGCATCGAGAAGGGTGCCGCCACCTCCGCCAAGGGTTCGGTCGGGGCGATCAGCCGCGCCCAGCTCGAGGAGATCGCCAAGACCAAGCTCCCCGATCTCAACTGCACCAGCGTTGATTCGGCCATGCGCATCATTGAAGGCACCGCCCGCAACATGGGCGTGGCCGTCAAGGATTGAGTGCAAGCCCGGCCTCTG
>JBIKKZ010000025.1:0-12239 GCA_044360095.1 Vulcanococcus sp.
CATCGACAAGGTGAAGAAGCAGGAGAAGGACGGCGAGTTCTCTGAAGACCAGAGCCGTGATGCCCAGGACAAGGTGCAGAAGCTCACCGACAAGTTCATCGCTGAGATCGAGAAGCTGCTGGCGGACAAGGAAGCCGACATCCTCAAGGTCTGAGCGGCCGGCGTGTCCCCCTTTGCCGTGACCGTGGTGGGCGCCGGCGCCGCCGGTGCCTCCGCCGCCTACCACCTGGCCAGGCGCGGTCACCGGGTGCTGCTGCTGGAGCGTCAGCGCTTGCCGCGGCCCAAGGCGTGCGGCGGCGGCATGGCCGCTTCGGTGCAGCGCTGGTTTGATTTCGACCTCCAACCGGTGGTGGATCAGGTGATCCAGCGGGTGCGCTTCACCTGGTGCCTTGAGGATCCGGTGATCGCCGAACTGCCCGGTGATTCCCCCTTTTGGATCGTGCAGCGCGCCCGGCTGGATGCCTTCCTGGCGGACCGGGCCGTGGCCGCCGGTGCCGAGCTGGTGCAGGGGGCGGCGGTGGAGACGATCCACCGCGATGGCGAGTGCTGGTGTGTGGAGGCGGCCGGGCACCGCTACCACTCCCGCGCCGTGGTGGTGGCCGATGGCTCCGGTTCCCGCCTGGCCGGGCCCCTGGGCCTGGGGCCGGAGCGGCCCCGCTATGCCGCCGCGGTGGCGGTGGAGGTGGACCTGGAGGCCGGGGCGGCGGTGCTGGAGCCGGCCACGGCCCGCTTTGAATTCGGCCTGGTGCGCCACGGCTTCTGCTGGGCCTTTCCGCGCCAGGGGGGCTACAGCATTGGCGTGGGCACCTTTGTGGGCCGCGAGGCGGCCGATGCCGATGCGGTGCTGGCCCAGCTGCTGCCGAGCCTGGGGCTGCCCGCCGATGCGGGCCTGCGCCTGCGCTCCCCCCTGCGGGTGTGGGATGGCCACCATCCGCTCCACGCCCCGGGGGGTGCGGTGGCGGTGGGGGACGCGGCGTCGCTGTGCGATCCATTCTTGGCGGAGGGCCTGCGGCCGGCCCTGCTCAGCGGTGTGCGCGCCGCCGAAGCCCTGGACCGCTACCTGGTGGCCTGCGCCGGCGACGACGCGGCTGCCGCCCAGGACGCTTTGGAGGGCTACAGCGCCGGCATGCGCAGCGCCTGGGGCGAATCCATGGCCTGGGGACGCCGCATCGCCCAGGTGTTCTACCGGGTGCCGAAGGTGGGCTATCAGATCGGCATCAAACGGCCCACGGCGCCGCAACGCATCGCCCAGATCCTCTCGGGGGAGATGGGATACGGCGACATCGCCCAGCGGGTGATCAAGCGCTTGCTGTTCCAGCGGGGCTGAGGCCTGGCGGCACAGGGCCCGGCCTCAGCTCACCTTGGTGCAGTCCTTGAGTTGGCGTAGCCGTTGGTCGATCGAGCCCAGCAGCTCGATGGCAAACATCGGTGATTCCTGCACCGCAAATAGGAATTTTTCGCGGTTCATCATCAGCAGCCGGCAGTCGGTCAGGGCTTTGGCGTTGCCGTAACGGCGGTGTTCGGGAGTCACCAGGGCACCGGCGCCAAACACATCACCGGCCTGGATGATCTCCTGGCCACTCTCCTCGTTCCAGGTGAGCTCGACGCTGCCCTCGAGCACGCCGAACATGCAATCACCGGTGGCCCCGGAGCTGAAGATCAGCTCCCCGGCGGGGATCTCCTTCACTTCGCCCTTGCTGGCAAGGGCGCGCATGGTGTCGAGGGCGTTCAAGGCAACGACAAGCTGATGGAGGCAGTTTGGGACAGCCGGGTTAAGGGGCGCTAATGGCCAGGGCGGCCCCAAGGCCGCCGCGCACATCGGCGGGCAGGAGGCGGCCGTCGTGGTCGGTGTCGAGGGCGTCGAACACCGCATCGCTGCCGAGCCATTCCTCGCGGGTGATGCAGCCGTCGCCGTCGAGGTCGTTGAGCAGGAAAATCTCCTGGGCGGCGTGTTGGAAGGCATTGGCCCCCTCCAGTTCCCCGAGCCGGTGGGCCAGCTGGGCCTCCAGGGTTTCGATCGCCTTGCTGAAGCCGCGGATGCCCTCGTCGAGCTTTTCGGTGGCCATGGCGTCGTCGGCCATCATTGCCTCGAATCCGGCCCGGTCGAGGTGCAGTTGGGGCTCGGTGGGGGCGGGATCGAAGGCGTTGAGCCTGCGGGTCAGCTCCCCCTGGGTCTGGCGCAGCTGGTCGAGCAGGGCCGGCGAGATGGTGAGCAGGTCGCAGCCCGCCAGCTCGATGATCTCCTCGATGTTGCGGAAGCTGGCTCCCATCACCTCGGTTTTGTAGCCGTAGGTTTTGAAGTAGTTGAAGATCTGGCTCACCGACACCACGCCCGGATCCTCAGGGCCGGGGTAGCTGTCGCGCCCGGTGTGCTTCTTGAACCAATCCAGGATCCGCCCCACGAATGGGGAGATCAGGGTGACGCCCGCCTCGGCGGCCGCCACCGCCTGGGCAAAGCTGAACAGCAGGGTGAGGTTGCAGTGGATGCCCTCCTTCTCCAGCACCTCGGCGGCCTTGATCCCCTCCCAGGTGGAGGCGATTTTGATCAACACCCGCTCCCGCGCGATGCCGGCCTGGCGGTAGAGGCCGATCAGCTTTCGGGCTTTGGTGATGGTGGCCTCGGTGTCGTAGCTGAGGCGGGCATCCACCTCGGTGGACACGCGCCCCGGCACGATCTTGAGGATCTCCTTGCCGAAGGTCACACAGATTTCATCGAGGGCCTCGCGCACCACCTCCTCGGCGGGGGCGTCGCTGCCGCACACCTCGCGCGATTCACGCAGGGAGATGTCGATCAGGTTTTGGTAGGCCGGGATCTGCGCCGCCGCCAGGATCAGTGAGGGGTTGGTGGTGGCATCCCGCGGGGTGAACTGGCGGATGGCGTCGATGTCACCGGTATCGGCCACCACCACGGTCATGGCGGCCAGCTGATCGAGAAGGTTGGCCATGCAAAGGGCCGGAGTTGGGCACAACGTAGCCAGGGCAACCGGGGCCGGCCCGCTTTGTGATCAAGCGTTGATGGGCCCTGCGGTGGCGCGGCTTCTTTAGCCCGGCTTGGGCTTGGCGGCAGCGCTGGCGGCTGCGGTGGGCCGGCTGGGGGGGATTTTTTCGATCACCAGCAGCGCTTCGATGATCTGCCGTGCCACCGGCACCGCCACGGTGGAGCCATAGGCGTTGCCCCCCTGCGGCTCATCCACCACCACCAGCACCACGTAGCGGGGGTCGTTGATCGGCAGGTGGGCCACGAAGCTGGTGATCCGGGCGCCGGGGATGTACACACCGTTTTCCGCTTTCTGGGCGGTGCCGGTTTTGCCGCCGATGCGGTGGCCTGGGATCTTCACGCCTTTGCCGCTGCCCTTCTCCACCACGGTTTCCATCCAATGGAGCACCGTCTGGGTGATTTCGGGGCGGAACAGCTGCAGGCCGGAGGCGGGCGGTGCCGTGGCCAGGTCGTCGCCGGAGCGCAAGCCGCGGGTGATGTGGGGGCTCACCAGCCGCCCGCCGTTGGCGAGCATGGCGTGCAGCTGCACCAGCTTCAGGGGGGTGAGGTTGAAGCCTTGGCCGAAGGCGGCGGTGGCCGGTTCGATCGGCTGGGTGCGGAACACCTCCAGGGTTTTGAGCTGGCCCGCCTGGGCCCCGGGCAGGTCGGTGTCCGGGGTGCTGTCAATGCCCAGGGTGTGCAGCCACTGCCAGAAACGGGCGGGCTTCACCCGCTGCATCGCCTGCACCATGGCCACGTTGCTCGACACCTGCAGCACCGTGGGGAAATCGATCAGGCCGTTGCCCTTGCGGTCGTGGTTGAAGATCGGCCAGCCGCCGATGCTGAGCTGGCCGGAGTCGTTGACCTTGCCAGCCGGGTCGATGGCCTTCTCCTGCAGGGCGATGGCCAGGTTGATCGGCTTGAAGGTGGACCCGGGTTCGTAGAGGTCCTGCACCGACCACTCGCGGAAGAGCCCGGGCTTGTAGTTCCAGAATTGGTTGGGGTTGTAGGTGGGGGTGGAGGCCAGCGCCAGCAGTTCACCGTTGCGCACATCCATCACAAGGGCCACGCCCCGCTTGGCCGACCACTGCTTCACCTGCTTGCTGAGGGCCAGCTGGGCCACCTGCTGCAGGCGGGCATCGAGGGTGAGCTGCAGGCGCAGGTCGTCGCCGTAGAGCACCCCCGCCCGCAGGCCATCGGGGAGGGGGGTGCCATCGGCACCGCGGCGTAGGCTGCGGGTGGCCTCGTGGCGGCGCAGGTCGCGGTCGCGGCTCTGCTCGAGGCCCGCCTGGGCCACACGCTCCAGGTTGAGGAAGCCCACCACGTTGGCGAACAGGCCCCCCTGGGGGTACACCCGCTGGGGGTAGGCCTCCAGGTCGAGCCCGCTGATGCCCAGGTTGCGCACCCGCTGGGCCGTCTCGGGGTCCAGGTCGCTGGCCAGCTTCACGCCCGACTTGCGGCCCTCCATGGTGCGCACCAGATCGGCCATGGGCAGGGCGAGCACCGCCGAGAGCTTGCGGGCCACATCGAGGGGGCTGCGCAGCCGGCTGATGTCGTCGCCGGGGAAGGCGAAGTAGCGGGGGTGGGCCCAGAGGGTGAAGCGCTCCTCATCGAGGGCCACCAGGCGCCCCTGCCGGTCCACGATCGGCCGCCGCCGCCCCAGGGGTGCGACCGTCTGGGTTTGCACGGCCCGGGCGCGGGTGAGCAACTCGTTGCCCTGCACCAGCTGCACCCAAGCCAGCCGCAGCGCCAGACCCCCCAGCCCCGCGGCCAGCAGCAGGTACACCAGCCACAGGCGCCGGGCCGGGATCGGCTGGAACGTCAGCACCCGGCGCGAGCGGCCCGAGCCACCGCTGCTGCGTGCCGCTGGCCGGCGATCCTCCAATCCCTGAACCACCCTCAATACCCCGGCAGGATCACACGGGGGTTCACCTGGGCCAGGAAGGAGCGGAGGGCGCTGGGCTGGCTGCTGCCGGGCGGCTCCAGATACACCAGCTTTTCACTGCTGGTGGGCTCCAGCAGGGTGGGCTTGCCGGTCATGGTGAGGTGGTGCTGTTCCAGCACCGCCGCCGATTCCTGCAGGCGATGCTCAAGGCGCTGGGAGGCCTCGAGCTGTTGAAAGTTGCGGGTCCATTGCCCCTGCCAGTGGAGCGTCAAGGCGCTGAGCCCGAGCACCGCCACCCCCAGCCCCAGCAGGCCGCCATCGGCCACGCGGTGCAGGTTGCCCAGCCAGGGGGCGCGGCGGTCGGCCCGGTTGGCTGACAGGGATCCCTGAATCAGCTCCAGCGGCCGGCGGGCCTGGCTCCGTTGCCCCTGGGGGGGCTGCTGAACCGGAACGGCGACCACGGCAAGGCGACGGAACTTCGCAAGTGAACCATGGGCATTGGCCCCCAGCAAGGGGCCCCTGACCCTTTGAGACTCACCAGCCCAGCAGCACCAGGTTGGTGAAGGTGAGCCCGTTCCAGAGGGCATGCAGCAGCACGCAGCTGCCCAGGCGTCCGCCGCTCCAGCGCAGCCAGCCCAGGCCGAGCCCCAGCACCAGCAGGGGTAGCAGTTCGCCGAGGCTGAGGTGGGCCACGGCAAACACGGCGGCGCTGATCAGCACACCCCAGCCCCCCCCCAGCTTCCTGGCGGCCACCGGCAGCAACACACCGCGGAAGATCGTTTCCTCAAACAGGGGCGCCAGCACCACCGCGGTGAATCCGAAGCAGGCCAGGGCGGGCAGGTTGTGGCTGTTGAGCACCAACTCCAACAGCGGGTTGCTGCCGCTGCCCTCGCTCCAAATGCGCTCCAGCAGCCAGCCCGCCAGACTCACCAGCGGCAGCACCATCAGGAGGGTGCGCAGGGCCCGGCGCAGGGCGCTGCCCAGGGGCCTCCAGCGGAACTGCAGCCAGCCCCCCTCTGGCGCGGGGCCCAGGCCCCGCAGCTGCAGCATCAGGATCAGCAGCGGGCCGGCCATCAGCGCCAGGTAGAGCCCCAGCACGCTCACCCCCTCCCGCAGCGGGCTGGTGATGCCGCTGGCCGTGAGCAGGCCGCTGAGCCATGGCGCCACCAGCAGGGGCGTGAGCAGTTCGCCCACCACCACAAAGCCGCCGGCGATCAGCAGCACCACATCCAGCCCCCCCAGGGGGGGACCCTGCAGGGGTGGCGGCTCCAAGCTGCGGCCCCGCCAGCGCGTCCACAGCTCCCGCAGCAGCAGGGCGATGCCCAGCAGAAGCAGCGCCGCGGGCACCACGGTGACGCCCACCAGCCGCAGGGCGGCACGGCGCCCCTCGGCCTGCACCGCCTGAGTCTTGGGCCGCAGCAGCGCCGCCGCCAGGCGTGCCTCGGGGCCGCCGGCCAGGGTTGGATCCGCCAGCAGCGCCTGCAGCGGCGCCTGGGCCGCCTCGGTGTCGCCGGCCTGCAGCCGCTCCAGCCCCTGCCGCAGCAGCTGCAGGGCCGGGGCGGCGGGGGCGTTGCCGGCCTTGCTGGCGTTGATGTCGTTGGCCAGCGCCTCGGCCAGGGCGCGGCGGGGCTGGGGCCCCGCCAGCAGCGGCCGCCAGGGCGCGGGCAGCTGGGGTTCGGCCAGCACCGCCAGCTCCAGCTGGCGGCGGTTGAGGCTCTGCCCCACCGACGGGCGGCTGAGGCTGTCGACCAATCCGTTGAGCCACAGCAGCAGGCTGAAGGCCAGGCTGAGCAGGGCCAGCAGCTGTTTCCAGCGGGGCGGCGCCGCTGGCTCCCCCTGAGGGCCGGGTGGGTTGCCAGGGGTCACGGGCGCAGCACGGGGGGCACGGAGCTGTTCAGCATCGCAGCAGAAACCCCTCCCATACGATGGCTTTCGCTGTTTGGAGCCCCTGTGTCGCTGCGGATTCTGCTGGTACGCCATGGCCTCAGCAGCTTCAACCTGGAGCACCGCATCCAGGGCCGTGACGACCTCTCCAGCCTCACGCCGGAGGGGCTGCGGCAGGCCAGTGCCACCGGTGCCGCCCTGGCGGAGTTGAGCCTGGATGCCGCCTACAGCTCACCGCTGCGGCGGGCGCTGCACACCGCCGAGGCCCTGCTGGCGGCCCAGGGGGGCGGCCTCACCCCCCAGATCGACGACGATCTGCTGGAGGTGGACCTGGCCCCTTGGACCGGCCTGCTCAACCACGAGGTGCGCGAGCGTTTCCCCGAGCAGCACCGCCTCTGGCGCGAGCAACCCGAGGCCCTGGAGCTGCAGCGGGCCGACGGCAGCCGCTACCGGCCGATTCCGGAGCTGCTGGTCCAGGCCCAGCGCTTCGCGGCTCGGCTGCTGGCCGCCCACGACCCCACCGCCCCCGGCCACCGCACCGTGCTGGTGGTGGGCCACAACGCCATCCTGCGCTGCCTGCTGCTGGCGCTGTTGGATCTGCCGGCCTCGGGGTTCCGCCGCCTGCGGCTTGACAACGCCTCCCTCTCGGTGCTGAACCTCACCGCGGCGGAGCCCGGTTCGGTGCGTCGCTTCAACGTGCAGATCGAATCGCTCAACGGCACCAGCCACCTGCACCCCGAGGTCTGTGCCGGTCTTCTGCCTGCCAAGGGCCCCGGTCCGCGGCTGCTGCTGGTGCGCCACGGCGAAACCGATTGGAACCGCCAGGGGCGCTTCCAGGGCCAGATCGACATCCCCCTCAATGGCAACGGCCACGCCCAGGCGGCCGCCGCCGGCGACTTTCTGCGCCGGGTGCGCTTCGACCGCGCCTACAGCAGCTCCATGGCCCGGCCGCGCCAGACGGCCGAGGGCATCCTGCGCCACCACCCCGGCGTGCCGCTCACCAGCGTCTCCGACCTGGTGGAGATCGGCCATGGCCATTGGGAGGGACGCCTGGAGCAGGAGATCGCCGCGGAGTGGGGCGATTTGCTGGCGGATTGGAAGCGGGCCCCCGAAACCGTGCAAATGCCCGAAGGCGAGACCATCCATGCGGTGTGGGAGCGCTCCCTGCGGGGCTGGAACCGCATCGCCGCCGGCCTTGATGCGGAGGAAACCGCGCTGGTGGTGGCCCACGATGCCGTCAACAAGACCATCCTCTGCGCCCTGCTGGGGCTCAGCCCCGCCGACATCTGGGCGGTGAAGCAGGGCAACGGCGGCGTCACCGTGATCGATTACCCCCATGGGGCGGATCAACCGCCGGTGGTGGTCTGTCTCAACCAAACGACCCATCTTGGGGGTGTTCTCGACCGCACCGCCGCCGGCGCCCTGTGAGTTCCGTAGCCCCCCCCGCCCTGCTGCTGGAGCAGGTTCAACTGTTGGAGGGGCCGGATCAGCCGCCGCAGCGCACCACGGTGCTGCTGGAGGCGGGGGCCTTCAGTGCCCAGGGGGACGCCGCCCGCCAGCGGGGCGCTGCCCTGGGCCTCACCGCCCTGGCGGCGGAGGGCTGGCTGTTGGCCCCCTGCCTGGTGGATCCCCACTCCCAGTTGGAGGACCCCTGGCTGGGGAGCGCCGAAACCCTGGCCAGCCTGGAGCGCTCCGCCATCGCCGCCGGCTACGGCACCGTGGCCCTGCTGCCCCGCGCCCGCAGCTGGCGCGACCGGCCGGATCGGCTCCAGCCCCTGGCCCCCGCGGGCCCGCTCCAGTGGCTGCTGTGGGGCAGCTTCAGCCGCGCCGGTGAGGGCCAGGAGCTGGCGGGCCACGGCGACCAGCTGGCGGCCGGCGCCATCGGCCTGGCGGAGGCAGACCACTGCCCGCCCCTGGCGCTGCTGGAGCGGGGCCTGAGCCTGGGGGAGTTCGGCCGGGCGCCGCTGCTGCTGGCCCCCCGCGATGCCGCCCTCAGCCTCCATGGCTTCGTGCGTGAAGGGGTGGAGGCGCTGCGGGCCGGCTGGCCGCCCGATCCGGTGGTCAGTGAAACGGTGCCCCTGCAGAGCCTGCTCGCCCTGGCGCGCCACCACGGCGGGGTGCGGCTGCAGCTGATGAACCTGTCCACGGCCGCGGCTGTGGCATTGCTGGCGGCGCTGCCCCCCGAGGGGCGGCCCGAGGCGACGGTCTGCTGGTGGCATCTGCTGGCCGACAGCGCCAGCCTCGACCCCCTGGCGGAGGGCTGGCGGGTGGTGCCCCCCCTGGGCACTCCGGCCGATCGGCGTGCCCTGCAGCGGGCTTTGGCGGAGGGGCTGATCTCCGCCGTGGCCGTTCACCACCAGGCCCTCGACCCGGAGGAACACCTGCTGCCGCTCGATCAGCGCAAGCCCGGCGTAGCGGGCCATCGCTTCGTGTTGCCCTGCCTCTGGCGGGAGCTGGTGGTGGGGGCCGGCTGGAGTCCGCAGCAGCTCTGGCGGGCCCTCTGTTTCGGGCCGGCGGAGCTGCTGGGGCTGGAGCCACCACGGCTGCAGCCCGGCAGCCAGCGCTGGCTGCTGTTTGATCCCGATCAGCGCTGGAGCCCCGCCCGCGATCCCATGGCGCCGCTGGCGGCCAACCAACCGCTTGCCGATGGGGAGCTCTGCGGCCGGGTGCTGGCCTGCGGACTCAACCCCGGGCTTTGGCAGGGGCTGCCGCTGGCCTGAGGGGGTCGCTGCTCCGCAGCGGGCCGGTGCTGCCCAAGGGCCAGAAGCGCCAGAAGGCCCGCCCGATGATCTCGCTTTGGGGCAGGAACGGGCCGCCGGGCCAGAAGCGGCCGTCCCAGCTGTTGCCGCGGTTGTCCCCCAGGGTGAGCACGTGGCCGGGGGGCACCACGGCATTGAGGGTGCGGCAGGGCCCCATGCCCAGCTCGTCCACCGGGCAGTAGCTCGCCACATAGGGCTCCTTGATCCACTGGCCGTTCACCTGCACCTGGCCGCGCGGGTTGATCACCACCCGGTCGCCCGGGACGGCCACCACCCGCTTGATGTAGGCATCGCAGGCGGGCTCCTGCAGGCCGGGGATGCCGTTGATCAGGGGCAGGTTCACCACCAGGCAGCGCAGGGGGCCCGCCTCGCGGCCGGCCCGCAGCACCGGATCAAAGTGGTGCGGGGCATGGAACACCACGATCTCGCCCCGCTGGGGCGGCCGGCTGCGGTAGGTGAGCTTCTCCACCAGCAGCCGGTCTTGGATCTGCAGGCCGGGCAGCATCGAGCCCGATGGGATGTAGCGCGCCTCCAGCAGCACCTGGCGCACCCCCAGGGCCACTCCGAGGGTGATCAACACCCCACGCCAGAACACCCATGGACTCTCGCGCTCACCGGCGCCGGGGGTTTCTTCGGGGGACAACGGGGCCTGGTCAGCGCTGGGAGCTCAGGCAGATTAGGGCCGTTGCCTGCGTGATCCGATGGTGCGCCCGCGTTGGTTGTCGGCCCAGAGGGTCACGGCCTCGCGCCTCTGGCTGCACTGGGACCGTGCCGTGGCCCTGTGGGCCTGCCTCAACCTGGTGTGGGTGCTGTTTGACATCACCTACCTGCCGCTGCGCACCTTCTGGTTGCAGCGCAACCTCACGCCGCTGCCGCAGATGCCACTGGTGGTGCCGGTGCCGCTGCTGCCGGACATCACCCCCCTCTACGACCCGGTGAAGGGCATCGAGCCCCACCGCGAAACCCAGCAATACCTGGCGGCCTTCCAACGGCTCGATGCCGCCCAGCTGGCGGGGGAGTCTGCCGCCAGCACCGCCCCGCTGCGCCGCCGCCAGGTGGAGCTGACGGTGGCGATGATCAACGAAAACCCCTTCGCCGCCTCCGGCAACGGCGGAACCCTGGAGACGATCAAAAACCGCCTGCGGCAACGGGCTGGGCTGGAGTCCGCCAAGGCCTCCGCCGATCGCCTGCTCAGCGACGGTTGGTTGGACCGCCACGGCTGGCGGGATGAGCGGCGCTTCTGGCGCCAGCAGGTGCTGCCGCTGGTGTCCACAAGCTACTGGCGTTCCATCGATGAACAGGGCCGGCCCACCGATCACTTCTGGCGCACCGACCTGCTGCTGTTCCAGAGCGTCTTCGCCCTCGACATCCTGTTGCGGATGGTGCGGCTGCGGCGCCGTTTCCCGGGGCTGAGCTGGCGCGATGCGCTACTGCGCCGCTGGATCGACCTGCCGCTGCTGCTGCCCTTCTGGTGCTGGCTGCGGGTGGTGCCGGTGGTGGAGCGGCTCAGCCAGGCGCGGTTGATCAACATCGAGCCGCTGCGGGCGGCGGTGAGCCGTGCCGTGGTGTCGCTGCTGGCCCTGGAGCTGTTTGAGGTGCTGGCGCTGCAGCTGGTGGATGGCACCCAGTCGTTGATCCGCTCCCCCCAGTGGCCCCGCTGGATCCGCAGCCTGCGCAGCCACCAGAGCGTCAGCAGCAGCGACGACCAGCAGCAGCTGCTGGAGTTGGTGAAGCTGTGGGGGCCGCTGCTGCTGGGGGAGGTGACGCCGCGCCTGGCGCCGGAGCTGCAGTCGCTGCTGGGCCATGCCCTGCAGCAGAGCCTGCGGGAGGTGCCCGGCGGAGCGGCCGTGCCGGCACTGTTGAGCCGGCAGGTGGCCGGCGGCATGGTGGACAGCCTGGTGGACCTGGCCCGCGGCACCGCCCAGCGGCTGGCCCAGAGCGACGAACGCCAGGTGGCCCTGCTGCAGCGCTTCGGCGACCGCTTCTGGGAGGAGCTGGCGGCGGGCCTGGAGCAGGGGGGCACGCTGCAGCGCAGCCAGCTGCTGCTGGTGACCCTGCTGCAGCAGCTCAAGCTCAACTACCTGGCCCAGATGAACCGAGCCGGCATCGACGCCCTGATGGAGGAACTCGACGACCTCACCTCACCGACCGAGAACGGTTCCGCTGGCGCGGTGGCTAACCCGCCAGCGCCGCCTGCCACTCCTCTGGCTTGAAGCCCACCAGCACGGCACCGCCGGCTGTGATGGCGAAGGGGCGTTTGATCAATTTGCCGTCCGCCGCCAGGGCGGCCAGGGCCTGGTCATCGTTCATGGCGGCCACGGCGGCGCTGCCCAGGGCGCGGTAGCTCTGGCCACTGGTGTTGAACAGCCGCTTGCGGCCCACGGCCGTGAGGGCCTGGCGCAGCTCCGCCAGCGCCGGCGGGGTGCGGGTGATGTCCACCAGTTCGAGGCTGCCGGCCTGCACGGAGAAGCCCTTCTGGGCGAGCCACTGCAGGGCATTGCGGCAGGTGCCGCAGGCTGGATAGCTGTAGACGCGAAGGGGGGGCTGGCTCACGCCGCCGCGCTCACTTGCCGATCAGGGCCTTGAGGGCGCCCACCAGGCTGTTGGAACCCTTGCCCACGCCGTTCTGGGGGCGGGTGCGGATGGTCACGTCGCCGTTGACACTGGTGCGGCAGCTGAGGCGGTAGTTGGCGGGCCGATCCGCCAGGTACACCTGCTCCACATCGCTGCGGGG
>JBIKKZ010000187.1:0-3820 GCA_044360095.1 Vulcanococcus sp.
CGCGGTACACGATCACCTGGCGCTTGAGGTGCAACCGCACCGCCCGCGCCAAGGCCAGGCGCTCCGTGTCGCGACCCTTCCGGATCAGATCCTCCACCTCATCGCGGTGGCTCACCGACACCGTTGATTGGGCAATGATCGGCCCGCCATCGAGCTCCTCGGTCACGTAGTGGGCCGTGGCTCCGATCAGCTTCACGCCCCGCTCCCAGGCCCGGTGGTAGGGCTGGGCCCCTTTGAAGGCCGGCAGGAAGGAGTGGTGGATGTTGATCACCCGGTGGAATGCATCGGGGGGATCGAAGGCCGTGAGGAAGGCGGGGCTGAGCACCTGCATGTATTTGGCCAGGATCACCAGCTCAATGCCGTGCTCCGCCAGCAACGCCAGATGGGTGGCCTCCGACCGTTCGCGGCTGTCGGCGCTGATCGGCACGTGCTCAAAGCGGGCCCCGAACTCGGCCGCGATCGGCGCCAGATCGGGGTGGTTGGCGATCACCAGGGGCACCCGCATCGGCAATTCGCCGGTGCGCACCCGCCAGAGCAGATCCAGCAGGCAGTGGTCCTGCTTGCTCACGAAGATCGCCACCGGCGGATGGGTATCGGAGAAATTCACCTTGTATTCGCCACCGAGCCGCTCCGCCAGGGCCCGGGCCGTGGGGCAGATGGCCTCGCGCGGCAGGCCGAAGCCCTCCAGCTGCCACTCGATGCGGCTGAGGAACAGGCCAGCCCCCTGGTCGCTGTGGTGGTCGGCGTGCACGATGTTGCCGCCATTGGCCGCCACCCAGCCGGAGAGTTCCCGCACCAGCCCCGGCTGATCGGGGCAAATCATCTGCAGGATCGCCGTGGCTGCCGTCATCGCGGAGGCACAAGAACGCCGGAATCCGCATTGTGCCGGCCGGGCGCAACCGCCCACTCCGGCGGCCGTTCACAGGAGTTCACCCAGGGGCAAACACCCTGGGTAAAGTCCCGCTACCAGCTTCTCCGCCATGGCCGCCCTGCCCCTGTCTGCGCAGTTCGCCCAGCTGTTCAGCCAAGCCGCCAGTGCCATGCGCCGGCTGGGGGCCCTGGCCCTGGCGGTGGTGCTCTGCTTCGGCCTGGCGGCCTGCGACGGCGGCAGCCGCAAGGCGGCCAGCCTCAGTGCCGATGACATCGCCGTGATCGAGCGCCAGGCCGAGGGGTTCCTCGCCGCCCGCGACCGGCTGCCCGAGCTGGCCAGCCTGGTGAATGAGCGCGACTGGACCTTCACCCGCAATCTGATCCACGGCCCGATGCAGGAAGTGGGCCGCGAGATGCTCTACATCAACCAGCGCCTGCTGCCCGCCGATCGGGCTGAAGCCACCCAGCGGGCCAACGCCCTCAAAGCAGCCCTGGCCGAACTGGATGAGGCGGCCCGCCTGCAGGACTCCAACAATCTGAGCAAGGCCTACATCAAGGTGGCCAGCGGCTTCGGCCTCTACGCCCAGGTGCTGCCCGCCCAGGTACAGGCCGACCTCAAGCAAAGCTGAGGCCACTGCTGCCCTGAGCGCGCCACCCGAGCCCACCGGCCACCACGACAGCGGCCACCTGGACAGCGTTGGCGTGATTGGCGCCGGCGTGGTGGGCCTGGCGGTGGCCTGGCTCCTCAGCCGCCGGGGCCACCCGGTGCTGCTGATCGACCCAGGGGCCCGCAGCGGCAGCGGCGCGGGCACACGCAGCGGCAGTGGGGCGGCCCTGGGCCTGCTGATGGCCCAGGTGTACCGGCGCAGCAGGGGCCGGGGTTGGCGCCTGCGCCAACACTCCCTGGCCCTGTGGCAGCACTGGCGGGCCGAGCTGGGCGAGCGCGGCCACGCCATCCCCTTCCGCCCCGGCCTGCTGCAGCTGGCGGGCAGCGCCGATGAGCGGGAAGCCCAGCGGCGGCTGGTGGAGCAGCGCCAGCGCCAGGGGCTGCCGCTGCAATGGCTGGAGCCTGAAGCCCTTGAAGCGCTGCGGCCCCTGCTGCCGCCTGCGGCCCTGGGGGGGGTGCTATCCCCCAACGACGGGCAACTGGATCCGCTGGCCGCCATGGCCGCCCTGCGGGCCGATGCCACTGCGGCCGGGATGGAGACCTGGCCCGTGGCCGTGGAACAGATCAGCCGTGGCGAAGGCCCCCAGGGGCGCTGGCGGGTGCACGGGGCCGATGGCGGCTGCCGCCCCTGCCGCTGGCTGGTGGTGTGCGCCGGGCTGGGCAGTGCGGCCCTGGTGGGGGCGTTGGGCCACGGGCGGCCCCTTGAGCCTGTGCTGGGCCAAGCCCTGGAGCTGCAGCTGCCCAACGGCTGCGACCCGTGCAGCTGGCCCGGCAGCCTCAGCTGGGGGGGCATCAACTTGGTGCCGCGGCCGGGGTGGCGCCTGTGGCTTGGGGCCACACTGGAGCCCGGCAACGCGGCGGATCCGGCCCTGGGGGCCCAGCTGCAACAGCTGGGGGGTGCGGCGCCCGAATGGCTGCGCCAGGCCACGGTGCTGGAGCGGTGGCAGGGCCTGCGGGCCCGCCCCCTGGGGCGGCCGGCACCGCTGCTGGAGGCCCTGGAGCCAGGGTTGCTGCTGGCCTCAGGCCATTACCGCAACGGGGTGCTGCTGGCCCCCGCCAGCGCCGCCTGGGTGGCGGAGCAGATCGCCCAGGGGGGAGCTGCCTAAGGGCCCTTCAGCCGCTGCAGCCAGCAAAAAGCCCCCCTGATGGGGGGCTGGCAGCGCCATCGGCGCACGATCAGCTGGTTTGCTGGATCACTTGGTCTCGGTGAATTCGGCGTCGATCACATCGTCACCGGCGGCACCGGCACCGGCACCGCTGCCGTTGGCACCGGGGGCTGCCCCATCGGCGCCGGCGGCCTGCTGGTACACGGCGGCACCGGCGGCGTAGAGGGCCTGCTGCAGGGTCTCGAGCTCGGACTTCATGGTGTCGAAGTCGTCCTTCTCGATCGCCTCCTTGAGCTTGGCGGAAGCGCCCTCCACCTTGGCCTTGTCCTCGGCACCCACCTTGTCGCCCAGTTCGCCCAGCTGCTTTTCGGCCTGGTACACCAGGGTTTCGGCCTGGTTCTTGAGGTCGATGCGCTCGCGCTTCTCCTTGTCGACGGCGGCGTTGGTCTCGGCATCCTTCACCATCTTCTCCACCTCGTTTTCACTGAGGGTGGAGGCACCGGTGATCGAGATGCTCTGCTCCTTGCCGCTGCCCTTGTCCTTGGCGGTGACGCTCAAAATGCCGTTGGCATCGATGTCGAAGGTCACTTCGATCTGAGGCACGCCGCGGGGGGCCGGCGGGATGCCATCGAGGCGGAAGGTGCCCAGCGACTTGTTGTCGCTCGCCATCTCACGCTCACCCTGCAGCACGTGGATTTCCACGTTGGTCTGCCCATCCACCGCCGTGGAATACACCTCGGTTTTCTTGGTGGGGATGGTGGTGTTGCGGGTGATCATCTTGGTCATCACGCCGCCGAGGGTCTCCACGCCCAGGGAAAGCGGGGTCACATCCAGCAGCAGGATGTCCTTCACCTCACCGGCGAGCACACCGCCCTGGATGGCGGCGCCCACGGCCACCACCTCATCGGGGTTCACCGTTTGGTTGGGGTCCTTGCCGGTGATGCGCTTCACCAGCTCCAGCACCGCCGGGATGCGGGTGGACCCACCCACCATCACGATCTCGTCGAGCTCGGAGGAGGAGAGCTTGGCGTCCTTAAGGGCCTGCTCCACCGGCACGCGGCAGCGGTCGATCAGCTTGCTGGCCAGCTCCTCGAACTTGGCGCGGGTGAGGGTGAGATCGAGGTGCTTGGGGCCCTCGGGGGTAGCCGTGATGAACGGCAGGTTGATCTCGCTCTGG
>JBIKKZ010000188.1:0-3815 GCA_044360095.1 Vulcanococcus sp.
GCTACGGCGGCAACTCCCTGCTCTCCAGCCTGCTCACCGCCGGCCTGCTGCTGCGCTGCTCCCTCGAGGGGGCTGGCCTGGAGCCGGGGCGGCCCCGCCGTCAGCAGCGGGAGCGCGCCGGCCGTGAAAGCGTGTCGATAGGCTGACCGCCGGCGCTGCGCAAACCCCTTGATGGTGGCTACGGCCCTGGCGGATTGGGCCCGCAGCGGCGAACAGATCCTGCAGAGCTCGTTGGCCCATCCGGGCGCCCTCACCCTGGCCCTGGTGTTCAGCGGCGGACTGCTCACCAGCCTGGGGCCCTGCTCCCTGTCGTTGTTGCCGGTGACCCTCGCCTACCTGGCCGGCTTCGAATCCGAAGGCCAACGCCCCTGGCTGCGCAGCCTCAGCTTCTGCGCTGGCATCGCCGGTTCCCTGGTGTTGCTGGGGCTGGTGAGCGGCGGCCTGGGGCGCATCTACGGCCAGGTGCCCGGCCTGGTGCCCACCGTGGTGGCCCTGCTGGCGGTGCTGATGGGGCTCAACCTCTTGGGGCTGCTGCCCCTGCAACTGCCGGCGGGGCCGGACCCGGAGCAATGGCGGCGGCGGGTGCCCCCGGCCCTGGCGCCGCTGGCGGCCGGCCTGGCCTTCGGCCTGGCGGCCTCCCCCTGCACCACACCGGTGCTGGCGGTGCTGCTGGCCTGGATCTCCCAGGCCGGCCAGCCCCTGGTGGGGGCCTTGCTGCTCAGCGCCTTCGCCGCCGGTCAGGTGATGCCCCTGCTGCTGGCGGGGGTGGCGGCGGCCTCGCTGCCACGGCTGCTGGCCCTGCGGGCCCTGGGCCAATGGGTGCCGCCGGTGAGTGGCGTGGTGCTGCTGGTGAGCGGCGCCCTCACCCTGCTGGCGCGCTGGAGCTGAGCACCATCCGATGAAACGTCTGATCGCCTGGATCTCCGACCTGCGGCTGGCCATCGGCCTGCTGATCCTGATCGCCATCGCCAGCGGCCTGGGAACCCTTGTGCCCCAGAAGGAGAGCGCGGACCTCTACCACCGCGTCTACGACGCCCAGCCTTGGCTGGGGCTGCTCAACGGCGACGCCCTGCTGCGGCTGCAGCTCGACCACGTGTATTCCAGTGGCTGGTTTCTGGCGCTGCTGGCCTGGCTGGGGCTGGCACTGATCCTGTGCAGCTGGCGCCGCCAATGGCCTGCCCTGCGGGCGGCCCTGCGCTGGATCGACTACAGCGCCCCGCGCCAACTGAGCAAGCTCACCCTGGCGGAAACCATCGCCTGCGCCGATCCGCAGGGCCGCCTGCAGGAGCTGCAGCAGCTGCTCAGCCAACGGGGCTGGCGGGTGCAGCCGCAGACCAACCGCCTGGCGGCCCGCCGGGGCGTCAGCGGCCGGGTGGGCCCCCTGCTGGTGCACACCGGCCTGGTGGTGCTGATGGTGGGGGCGGCCTGGGGGGCCCTGGGGGGCCAGCGGCTGGAGCGGTTCCTGGCACCGGGCAACGTGCTCGAGCTGCTCAACCGCCGCGGCCAGACGCAACTCAGCGTCACCCTCGAGGGGTTCGGCATCGAGCGTGATCCCGCCGGCCGGCCGGAGCAGTTCCGCTCCCAACTGAAGCTGCAGCCCGGGGCTGACGGCGCCACCGATGGCCCCGGCAGCACCAACCGTGAAATCAGCGTCAACCACCCCCTGCGCTTCCAGGGGATGACGGTGTATCAGGCCGATTGGGCCCTGGCGGCGGTGCAGCTGCAGCTGGGCCAGAGCCCGATCCTGGAGCTGCCGCTGCAGAGCTTTCCGCAGCTGGGCGAGCAGGTCTGGGGCATCGTGCTGCCCACCCGGCCCGACGGCAGCCAACCGGTGCTGCTGGCCCTCTCCAGCGAGCAGGGACCCGTGACGGCCTATTCCGCCGAGGCGGAGGTGCTGGGCACCTTGGCTCCGGGGGGCGAGGCGGTGGAGATCCAGGGCATCCCCCTGCGCATCGCAGCGGTGGTCCCCGCCAGTGGCCTGCTGCTCAAGCGTGACCCCGGGGTGCCCCTGGTGTACGCGGGCTTCGCCATTGCCCTGCTGGGTGGGGGCCTCAGCCTGATCGCCACCCGCCAGCTCTGGGCCATCGCCGAACCAGAGCTCGGCAAGTTGCACATCGCCGGGCTGTGCAACCGCAACCTGAGCGCCCTGGCCCAGGAATTGCCGGCCCTGCTGGCCGCTCTGCAGCCCAGCGAGGCATCGCCCCAAGCCGAGGCCGAGGCTCAGCAGGGCTGACGGCTGCCGTGGCTGGCGCGAACCACCGTGTGCACATTGCCGCGGGGGTTGAAATCGGCCTCCAGCTGCATCCACACCGGCGAGCAGGCGGCCACGAAGTCGTCGAGGATGCGGTTGGTGACCTCCTCGTGGGAGATGCTGCGCTCCCGGTAGCTGTTCACATAGAGCTTGATGGCCTTGAGCTCCATCACCCGGGGGCCCGGCTGGTACAGCAAGCGCAGGGTGGCGAAATCGGGGTAGCCGGAGAACGGGCACTTGCAGGTGAACTCCGGCAAGGTGATGGCGATCTCGTAGGCCCGGCCCGGGCGGGGGTTGTCAAAGCAGATCAGCTCCGCCTCGGCGATGGCCCGCTCGCCATACAGGGGAGTGCGGGTCTGATCGGCGGTCATGGAACGGCGTCGGCTCGGCCCCGGATGCTACGCAGCGCCCCGGCGGTAGCAACCGCCACATCCCATGCCGAACGGCTGCGGCCTAATGAACCGTGCCAGCGGGGCCACCCAACGGCTTTTTCGATCATGAAGTCCCCTGAGAGACTTCACCCCTGACAGACTCCCCGGAGCCAGCCCCCTCAGCCATGAAAAAAGTCGAGGCCATCATCCGCCCCTTCAAATTGGAAGACGTGAAGCTGGCGCTGGTCAACGCCGGCATCGTGGGCATGACCGTGAGCGAGGTGCGGGGCTTTGGCCGCCAGAAGGGCCAGGTGGAGCGCTACCGGGGCTCGGAGTTCACCGTTGAATTTCTACAGAAACTGAAGCTGGAGATCGTGGTCGATGACGACCGGGTCGACACCGTGGTGAGCGCCATCCAGGACGCCGCCCGCACCGGCGAAATCGGCGACGGCAAGATCTTCATCAGCTCGATCGATTCGGTGATCCGAATCCGCACCGGCGACCGCGACAGCAACGCCATCTGAGGCAAGCGGGCCCCAATCAGCCGGCCAGCGTGGCCGCCACCAGCCGCCGGATCCCCGCCTCCGTGGGGGGGACTTCGGGCGCTGTCTGGTCTGTGGGCCAGTCGCCCTGCCGCAGCCACAGCAGGTATTCGTGGTTGCCGGCGGGGCCGGTGATCGGTGAGGCCACCACCCCACAGGGGCGCCACGCTTCCGCCGCCGCCGCCGCCATCACCGCCGTGATCGCATCGGCATGGGCCCCGGGGTCGCGCACCACGCCCCCTTTTCCCACACGGGCTTTGCCCACCTCAAACTGCGGCTTCACCAGCAGCAGCGCCTCCCGCCGCCCGCTTTGCAACAGGCGTCCCAGGGCGGGCAGCACCAGAGCCAGGCTGATGAACGACAGATCCGCCACCGCCAAATCAGGCCAGGGGTCAGCCTCGCCGTAGAGCTGATCGGGCTGCAGGTGGCGCAAGTTGGTGCGCTCTTTGAGCACCAGGCGCGGGTCGGTGCGCAGGCTCCAGGCGGTCTGCCCGTAGCCCACATCCACCCCATACACCCGGGCGGCGCCGTGCTGCAGCAGGCAATCGCTGAACCCCCCGGTGGAGATGCCGCCATCGAGACAGACCCGCTGCTGCAGCTGGATCGGGAACGCCTCCAGGGCCGCCACCAACTTCTCCCCACCCCGGGAGA
>JBIKKZ010000026.1:0-12076 GCA_044360095.1 Vulcanococcus sp.
CGCCGATGGCATCACCGTGCACCTGCGGGAGGACCGGCGCCACATCCAGGACCGCGACGTGGACCTGCTGCGCCAGACCGTGCGCACCCGGCTCAACCTGGAGATGGCCGCCACCGCCGAGATGGAGGCCATCGCCCTGCGCATCAAACCCGACATGGTGACCCTGGTGCCCGAGCAGCGCGAAGAGGTCACCACCGAAGGGGGGTTGGATGTGGCGGGCCAGCTCAGCGGCCTCAGCGGCCTGGTGGAGCGGCTCCAGGGCGCCGGCATCGGTGTGAGCTTGTTCGTGGATGCGGATCCGGCCCAGCTGCAGGCCTGCCAGGCCAGCGGAGCCCGCTGGGTGGAGCTGCACACGGGCACCTACGCCGAAGCCAGCTGGGCCCAGCAGCCCTTGGAGCTGGCCCGGCTCACCGAGGGCAGCGCCCTGGCCCGCAGCCTGGGGCTGCGGGTGAACGCCGGCCACGGCCTCACCTACCAAAACGTGGAGCCGGTGGCCGCCATCGCCGGGATGGAGGAGCTCAACATCGGCCACACAATCGTGGCCCGCGCCCTGGCGGTGGGGCTGGAGCAGGCGGTTCGCCAGATGAAGGCCCTGGTTCAGAATCCCCGCCACGACCCCCTGTTCGGCAGCTGCAGTTCATGACCCAGTACCACTTCGTGGCCGCCAGTGAGGCCTTTCTCACCGTGGAGGAGCCCCTCGATGAAGTGCTGCGCGAGCGGGTGCGCAACTACGGCGAGCAGGGCAAGGCGATCGATTTTTGGCTGGTGAAGCGGCCCGCTTTCCTGGAGGCCCCCGAACTGGCGGCGGTGGCGGCGGCGGTGCCCCAGCCGGCGGCGGCGGTGGTGTCCACCGACCCCAAATTCATCGATTTCATGAAGCTGCGCCTGGAGTTCGTGGCCAAGGGCAGCTTCGAGGCCCCCAGCGCCGCAATCCCCGACGCCCTGGCCAGCGCCGCCTGAGGGCTGGCGCCGCACAGGGGCCAACCGGGGCCATCGCTCAGAACAGCCCCAGGAATTTGCGACGGGGTTCCCCGTCCTGGCCGCCGGGGCGGACCCGCTCGCCGTCCTGCTGGTAACGGGGTTTCGCGTCGCCGATGGTGAGCAACGCCTCCTTGTTTTTCCACCACACCCAATCGCGGATCGGCGGGGTGCGCACCAGCTCGGCGCGGCTAAGGCCAAGCCCCAGCTTGCTGGAGGCATCCAGCAGCACCTCCACCATCTGATCGCCAGTGCTGCAACGGGCCAGCGCCTCATTGGTGCGCTTGGCCCCGTCGAGGGCCTTCACCAACATCGCCACCCGTTGCCCCGCCGGGAGGCTGCGCGGGTCAACGGGTTGCGCGGGAGTGGGGCGGGCGGGATCGGGCTGGGAGTCCATCGAACGGCTGCGCTCCACCCCCGGGTTAAGGGCAAGTTATCAGCGTTTGATGATCCACACCCGCTGACAGACCGTGGGGGGGCACGGCACACTGGGGCCAATGCGCCGTCTGTATGACGCCCGTCCCACCCCGCTCGCGCCATTGGGTGATCGGGGATGTCCATGGCTGCGCTGAGGCGCTCGAGCAGCTGCTGCAGCGGCTCCCCGCCGGCGACCGGCTGATTTTTTGTGGCGACGCGATCAACCGCGGCCCCTCCATCGCCGCCAGCATGGAGCGCATCTGGGGGCTGGTGGACAGCGGCCGCGCCGTGTGGCTGCGGGGCAACCACGAGCAGGATCTGATCACCGCCCTGCGCAGCGAGAGCTGGTTTTCCGGCCGCAAACTGGCCGGCTGCGACACCTACCGCCAGCTGGGGGATGAACGCTGCCGCCAGTGGCTGGAGCGTCTGCAGCACCTGCCGGTGGCCTATTGGGGCGATGGCTGGGTGGCCACCCACGCCGGCTTCAACCCGCTCACCTGGCAACCGGATCTGCAGGTACGGCTCGAGTTTTGGCAGCACTACGACGGCCGCTTCGGCGAGGTGGTGATCGGCCACACCCCCGGACCCCATGTGCGCCGGCTGCGCCACATCGTGATGGTGGACACGGGCGCCTGCTACGGCGGCGAGCTCAGCGCCTACTGCCCTGAAACCCGGGCGGTGCTCTCGGTGCCGGGCCTGCGGCCCGACCAGGCCCAACCCCTGCCCGGCCTGAGCAGCCCCGACCCGTCGCAGCCGGCCCTGAGCAGCCGCTGAGCCTTGCTCACGCTGTACCGCAGCAACCGCGCTGACCTGCTGGCGCAGCTGCTGGCCACCCAGCTGCGGCTGGAGCCGCCCGGCCCCTTCGAGCCGGTGCAGGTGATCGTCAACACCTGGCCCACCAGCCGCTGGCTGGGGGAGCAGATCGCCCTGGGCAACGGCGCCGGCATCGCCGCCAACCTGCGCTTTCCCTTCCCCAGCGCCCGCCTGCGCCAGCTGGTGGCGGAGCTGCTGCCCCAAGCCAACCCCGATGCACCCACCGGGGCCGACTCCGGCCCCGACCCCTGGCGGGCCCAAAACCTGGTGTGGCCGGTGCTGGAGCTGCTGCCAGAGCTGCTGGAGGCGCCGGAGGCGGCCCCCCTGCGGCACTGGCTGCAGCAGCGGCGCCAGCCGCCCCAGCAGCTCGACCTGCCCCTCTGGCAGCTGGCGCGCGCGATCGCCGATGCCCTCGACGACTACGGCCTCTACCGCCCGGCCCTGGTGGAGGCCTGGCTGCAGGGCCGCGATTGCGATGCCGCCGGTCGCCCCCTGGAGGGCCCCTGGCGCTGGCAGCCGCTGCTGCTGCGCAGCCTGGCGGGCCAACTGCCGGAGCTGCCCTTCGGCCTGAGGGCCCGCCAGCTGATCGGCGCCCTGCAGGGGGGCTGGCGCCCCGCCGACCCGCCCGGCGCCCCCCTGCGGCTGTTCGGCCTCAGCAGCCTGGCGCCGGTGCAGGTGGAGCTGCTGCAGGCCCTCTCCGCCGTGCTGCCGGTAGAGCTCTACCTGCTCACCCCCTGCCGCGACCTCTGGCAACGCCGCGATGGCGCCGGCCGCAGCGAGCCCCTGGGGGCCGACTGGCTGCTGGAGGTGCCCGGGCTGGAGGCCCGCTTCGGGCGGTTGGGGGCTGAATTCCAACAGCTGCTGGAGGGCAGCGGCGAGCACCAGCTGGGCCAGTGGCGCGAGGGGGATCTGTTTTTGGATGCCGCCGCGGCCGCCCGCAGCGAGGGCCGCGAGCCCACGCTGCTGGAGCAGCTGCAGCAGCGGCTGGCCAGCGGCCTCAGCGACCAGGCCAGCGCCGCCGATGCCCTGCACTGGCGGCCGGGCGACAGCTCCCTGGAGTTCCACGCCTGCCCGGGCCGGCTGCGGCAACTGCAGGTGGTGCGCGACCGCATCCTGCAGCTGTTGGCGGCCGATCCCCAGCTCGAACCGCGGGACATCCTGGTGATGACCCCCCAGGTGGAAGCCTTCGCGCCACTGGTGGGGGCGGTGTTCGGCGATGGCGACGCCACCGGCGTGGCCCTGCCCTGGCGCCTCACCGACCGCAGCCAACAGAGCGAAGCCGGCATCAGCCAGGGGCTGTTGGCGCTGCTGCAGCTGGGCGGCCAACGGCTCACCGCCAGCGCCCTGGAGCAGCTGCTGGGCTGCGCCCCCCTGCTCCATGCCCATGGCATCGACCCCGATGACACCGGCCCGATCACCGCGCTGCTGCAACGGGCCGGCTTCCGTTGGGGCCTCGACGGCACCGACCGCGGCGATGACGGCACCCACAGCCTCAGCTGGGCCATCGACCGGCTGGTGCTCGGGTTGGTGCTGCCCGACCAGCCCGGCCTCGCCCCTGGCAACACGGCACCCCTGGCCATGGAGGGCAGCCTGGAACAACAGGGGCAGTGGCTGGCCCTGCTGCGGCAACTGCTGCGCAGCCTGCGCTGGTTGGGGCGGCGGCGGCCGCCGGCCGCCTGGGTGGCGGGGCTGCGGCGCCTGCTCACGGAGCTGTTCGGCGATGGCGGCGGCGCCGCCTGGGAGCTGCAGAGCATCCATGCCGCCCTGGCGGACTGGGCCGCCGTGGCCGAAGCCAGCCCCCTGCAGCTGGCGGCGCCGGTGGTGGCGGAGGTGCTGGGGGAGCGGCTGAGCGAATCCAGCGGCCGCTTCGGCCACCGCTCCGGCGCCCTCACCATCAGCGCCCTCGAGCCCATGCGCGCCATCCCCCACAAGGTGGTGGTGCTGATGGGGCTGGATGCGGGCCAGTTCCCCCGCCAGCGGCCGCGGCCCGGGTTCCACCTGCTGGAGCAGCAACGCCAACTGGGCGACCCCAACAGCGGCGACCAGGACCGCTACGTGCTGCTGGAGAGCCTGCTGTCGGCCCGCCAGCACCTGCTGATCAGCTGGAGCTGCCGCGATGAGCGCACCGGCGAGGCCATGGAGGCCTGCACCCCCGTGCGCCAATGGCTCGAATGGCTGGGGGCGCGCCTACCCCAGGGGCCGCCCCTGCGCCAGCACGCCGCCCACCCCCTGGAGCGCAGCAACTTCCTGCCCGCGGACCCCTGGCCCTCCAGCAGCTGCGACCAACGGCTGCTGCAGGCGCGCCAACAGCTGGAACAGCAGCTGGAGCGGGGCAGCGAGCCCGCCCGCGGTCTCGCCTTCAGCGCCATCACCCCCGACACTCCAGCCCCGGGAAGTCCAGCCCCCGAAGCGGCCACCGACCCCTGGGGGGCCCTGCTGGCCTGGCTGGAGGCGCCCCAACGCCAGTGGCTGGAGCAGCTGCAGCTGCGGCCCCAGGAATGGGACAGCCCCGTGCTCGACCTCGAGCCCCTGGAGCTCCAGGAGCGCCAGCGGGCCGCCCTGCTGCGGGAGCACACCGGCGCCGAGGCCAGGCCCGATTGGGGCCTGCTCAGCCGCGGCCGCGGGCTGCTGCCCCCCCAGGCGGCGGGGGAGCTGGAGCGCCAGGGGCTGGAGCAGCGCTGGCAGTCGCTGCAGGCCTGCCTGGAGCAGCTGGGCCCCGGCGAGCGGCGCCCCCTGGCCTGGCGGGATCTGTCGGGCGACTTGCCCTGGCACGGGGGGCAACTGGTGCTGGTGCACACCGCCCGGCCCCGCACCCCCCAACGGCTGCGGCTGTGGGGTGAGCTGCTGCTGGCCGCGGCTGCCGGCCAGGGGCCCTCCGGGGCGGCGCTGGTGGGCCGGGATGGGGATCGCTTTCGGGTGCTGGAGCAGCTGCAGGCCCCCAGCGCCGATGAGGCCGAGCCGCTGCTGGAGCAACTGCTGGCCTGGAGCCACAGCCACCGCACGCACTGCTGGCCCATCCCCCCGCAAACCGGTTGGGCCTACGCCAGCGGGGAAGCGGCCAAACCGGGCCAGGGCCGCGGTTGGAGCCTGGCCCTCAGCGCCTGGGAGGGGGGGCACCAGCAGCCGGCGGAGCGGCGCGAGGCGGTGCAGGCCCTCTGCTTTGGGGCCGACCTGCCCCTCAGCGCCCTGCTCACCCCAGAGCGGCAGCAGCTGGCGCTGGCCCTGCACACGCCGCTGCTGGAGCGGCTCACGGAGCTGAAGCGATGAGCGACCTGTTGCGCTTTGAGGCCAACCAGTTGCCCCTCAGCCCGGGCCTGCGGTTGCTGGAGGCCAGCGCCGGCACGGGCAAAACCTTCGCCCTGGCCCACCTGGTGCTGCGGCTGCTCAGCGAGGGGGCCGATCCCCCCTCGGTGGAGCAGCTGCTGGTGGTGACCTTCACCGAAGCCGCCGCCACGGAACTGCGCGACCGCATCGCCCGGCGGCTGCAGCAGGCCCTGCAGCGGCTGGAAGCCCCCCCCAACACCGACCACGACCTCGATGCCCCCCTGCAGGGGTGGTTGCAGGGGCAGCGCCAGAAGCCCCAGGCCCCACTGCGGGGCCGGCTGCTGCTGGCCCTCGAGCAGCTCGACCGCGCCGACATCACCACCATCCACGGCTTCTGCCGGCGCACGCTGCAGCGCCAGGCCCTGGAAGCGGGCCTGGGGCCTGCGGTGAGCCTGGAGACCGACGCCCAGGTGCGCCGCCAGCAGCTGGTGCACGACTACTGGCGCCAGCAGGTGCTGCCCCTGGAGCCCGGTCTGCTGGCGGGGTTGCTGCAACTGCAGATCGATCCAGCCCAGCTGAGCCAGCTGCTGGCCAGCCTCGATGGCGATCCGGCCCTCACGCTCGATCCCCTGCCCACCGAGCTCGATGCCGAGCAGCCCTTGGCCCCGCAGCTCTCTGCCCTGTGGGCGCAACGTTGGCGGCGGTTTGTGGACCTCTGGAGCCAGGGCGCCGACGCCCTCGAGCAGGAGCTGGCAGCCGCCGCCGCCGAGCTGCACAGCCTCGGCATCGCCTACAAGCCCTACCGGCTCAACCCCAAGCCTGATCGGCTGGAGCGGGTGCAGGGCTGGATCGAGGGCCTCGACGGCGCCGTGCCCGACTACGCCACGGTGCTGGCCCAGCGCGACCTGCGCGAGTACTTCCACCCCGGCCCGTTCACCAAAGCAGCGGCCCAGGCCCACGGCGATGGGGTGTCGCTGCCCCAGCGGCCGCTGCTGGAGGCCATCGCCGCCCTGCTGGAGGGGCCAGCGGAGCTGCTGCTGCTGCACCTGGCCCACTGGGGCCGCCGCGAGCTGGCCGTGCACCGCGAGGCGGCCGGCCAGATGGGCTTCAGCCAACTGCTGGAGCAGCTCGACCCGGGCCCAGACCCCCAGGCCCCATCCCCCCTGCTGGAGGCGGTGGCCCGCCGCTACCGCGCCGCCCTGATCGATGAATTCCAGGACACCGATCCGATCCAGTGGCGCATCCTGCAGCGGGCCTTCGGCGGACCCCAACCGCGGCACCTGCTGGTGATGGTGGGCGACCCCAAGCAGGCCATCTACCGCTTCCGCGGCGGTGAGCTGGCCACCTACCGCCAGGCCGCTGAGCAGGTGCCCCCGGCGGATCGCCGCGGCCTGATCGAAAACCGCCGCGCCTCAGCGGCCCTGGTGGCCGGCCTCAACGCCCTGATGGCACCGGGGCTGGAGCGCTCCGGCTTGGCGGTGCCGCCGGTGGAGGCGAAGGCGCGCCAGGGATGCCTGCTGCTGCCCGAGGGGGAGGCACCGCTGCAGCTGCTGCCCGTCGACCCCGAGCGGCTGGAGGCGCAGGTGGCGGCCCTGTGCCAACAGCTGCTGGAGCGGGGCCTGCTGCTGCAACAGGGGGAGCGCCAGCGGCCGCTGCGGGCGGGCGACCTCTGCCTGCTGGTGAGCCGCCACGACCAGGCCGAGGCCCTGCGCAGTGCCCTGGAGCAACAGCAACTGCCCAGCCGCCTGGTGAGCCGCGGCGATGTGTTTACAAGCCCGGGGGCGGCGGCGCTGCAGCGGCTGCTCGACGCCCTGGCCAGCCCGGGGCTGCCCAGCCGCCAACGGCTGCTGGCAGCCTCGGCCCTGCTGGGCTGGAGCGCCGCGGAGATCGCCGCCGCCCCACCGGAGCGCTGGGACGCCTTGGCCCTGCAGCTGGCGGACCTGGCCAGCCGCCTGCCGCGCCAGGGGCTGACGGCGGTGCTGGGGCAGCTGCTGGGCACCGCCGGGCTGGCCCGGCTATCGCTGCGGGGCCGCGCCCTGGCCGACCTGCAGCAGGCGGCGGAACTGGTGCAAGAGCAGATGCACCGCCAGGGGCTGGGGGCGGCGGCGGCGGCCGACTGGCTGCGGCGCCTGCGGCTGGAGGAGCAGCGCGATCCCCCCGAGGAGCACCTCTGCCGCAGCGATGCCGCCGAGTCGGCCATCGCGGTGGTGACGGTGCACCGCAGCAAGGGTTTGGAGTACCCGGTGGTGATCTGCCCGCACCTCTGGAGGGCCCCCAAACCGGCCCGCAGCGGTGCCCAGCGGCTGGGGCGGCGCTGGACGCCCCCGGGCCAGGTCCAGCCGCGGCTGGACCTGCACCTCAACCCCCACTGGGGCCCGGGCCGGGCCGCCGCCCTGCAGCACCAAGAGGCCCAGCTGCAGGAGGCGGAGCGCCTGGCCTACGTGGCCTGCACCCGCGCCCAACACCTGCTGGTGCTGGGCTGGCCAGGCGAGCACAAGGCCGAACCGGGCAACCCCCTGACACCCTGGCTGGCCCAGGCCGACCTGCCGCTGCACCCGATTGAGGCCACAGCCCTGCCACCCCCCGGCCGCCCCTGGCGCCCCCCCAGCCCGCAGGAGCCCCTGCAGCTGGGGCCGCGGCCCAGCCGCAGCCTCGACAGCCGCTGGGGCCGGGCCAGCTACTCCGCCTGGGCCCACGCCCAGGCCCCCCTGGCGCCCCAGACCCGCGATGAGGGGCGCGACAGCGATGCCGAGGGCCTCTCCGGCGATGAGCTCCCCACTGGCGACCTGGCTGCTGGCGATCTCTCCAGGGGTGAACCATCCCTGAGCAACCCCTGGCCGGACCTGGGGCCCCTGGCCCTGTTCCCCCGCGGCGCCGGCCCGGGGGATGTGCTGCACCGGATTCTGGAGCGGCTCAACTACCCGGCCCTCGCCGCCGGCGACCCCAGCGCCCTGGCCGCCACCACCGCCCTGCTGCCGGAGGAACTGGGCCGCGGCGGCCTGGAAAGCCGCTGGGCCGAGCCGCTGCTCGACGGGCTGCTGCAGCTGGTGCAGACCCCCCTGGGGGGGGCACTGGGTACCTGCCGCCTGGGGGATCTCAGCGCCGGCTGCTGGCTCAACGAACTCAACTTCGACCTGCCCCTGGCGGTGCCCCCCGACCGTCTGGTGCGCAGCGGCGGCCTGGCGGCGGTGTTCAGTGACCACCCCGGCGGCCGTTTCGGCGCCGCCTATGGCCAGCAGCTGCGCCAGCTGGAGGTGGCCAGCCGCGGCTTCCTCACCGGCTCCATCGACCTGGTGTTCCGCCACGGCGAGCGCTGGTGGGTGGCCGACTGGAAGAGCAACTGGCTGGGGCACCGCGATGGCCAGGGGCAGGTGATCGCTTGCGGCCCCAACGACTACCCCCAGACAGCCATGGACGCCCTGATGGCAAGCAACCACTACCCGCTGCAGGCGCACCTCTACCTGGTGGCCCTGCACCGCTACCTGCGCTGGCGCCTGCCCGGCTACACCCCGGAGCGGCACCTGGGCGGCTACGCCTACGTGTTCCTGCGGGGGGTGCCAGGCCCCCTGCCAGCAGACACAGCCCTCGAGGCCGGCGTGCCCGGCGTGCTGGTGGAGCAACCGCCGCTGCCGCGGCTGCTGGCCCTCGACCGGCTGCTGCAGGAGGGGCAACCATGAGCGGCCCGGGCAACCCCCTCTCCATAGCGCTGAGCGACAGCCTGTTGCGCCTGCTGCCCCCCGCCGGCGGAGCCCCCGAGCCGCTGCTGCAGGTGGCGGTGGCGGCCCTCAGCGCTGCCCTGGAGCGGGGCGCCCTGGCGCTCGATCTCCAGGGCGAAGCCCCGGAGCCCGTGCCGGCCGACGCCTGGCCCGACGGGCTGCTGCAGGCCCTGGCGGCCAGCGGCTGGTTGGCGGATGCGGACGCCCTGGAGCAACGGCCCCAGGCGCCGATCGTGCGCGATGGCCGCTGGCTGCGCTGGCGGCGTTGGCACCTGCAGCTGCAGCAGAGCCTCGATCAGCTGCTGGAGCGGGCCCGCAGCCAGCCCGGGCCCGCGGCGGCGGCCGCAGCGCTGCAGGCGGCCCTGAAGCGGGCCCAGGCCGCCGGCCTCGACCAGCAGCAGGCGGAGGCGGTGGCGGCGGTGCTGCGCCACCGGCTGGTGCTGCTGTTGGGCGGGCCCGGCACCGGCAAAACCTCCACCGTGGTGCAACTGCTGGCGGCCTCGCTGCGCCAGTGGCCCCAAGGGCGGACCCAGCTGGCCGCCCCCACCGGCAAGGCGGCCACGCGGCTCGCGGAGGCCGTGGCGGAGGCCGCCGCCGCCGGCACGCTCGAGCCCGCCCTGCGTCAACGGCTGGAGGCCATTCCCTGCAGCACCCTGCACCGGCTGCTGGAGGCCCAGGGGGAGGGGCGCTTCCGCCGTGGCCCCCGCCTGCCGCTGGAGCTCGACCTGCTGGTGGTGGATGAAACCTCCATGGTGGATCTGCCACTGATGGCGGCCCTGCTGGCGGCCCTGCCCGCCGGCGCCACCCTGGTGCTGGTGGGGGATGCGGGCCAATTGCCGCCCGTGGGCCCCGGGGCGGTGCTGGAGGAGCTGTGCCGGCCGGAGCGCCTGCAGGCCCTGGGCACCGCCGCCGTGGAGCTGCGCACCGCCTACCGCAACGACGGCGCCATCGCCGCCATCGCGCAGCAACTGCGCCACCAGGCCAGCCCCGCCAGCGCCGATCCGCTGCGGCAGCTGCGCCCCAGCCTGGCGGCCCTGCCCGCGCAGGCCAACCTGCGCTGGCTGCAGGCGCCGGCCCAGCGGTTGCCGGAGGCGGTGCTGCAGCCGCTGCGCCAACACCAGCAACAGCTGGCCCAACTGGCGGCGGACCCTGCCGCCGAGCCCGCCAACCTGCTGAAGGCGCTGGAGCAGCTGATCGCCCTCAGCCCCGTGCGCCAGGGGCCCTGGGGGGTGGAGGCCCTGCACCGGGCACTGCTGGGGCCATGGGCGACGAGCCCCCTGGCCCGCTGGCCCCTGGGCACGCCGGTGCTCAACCGCCAGAACCGCCCCGAGCAGGGGCTCGCCAACGGCGACATCGGCCTGCTGATCCAGCGCGACGGCGAACGGCGGGTGCTGATGGCGGGCGGCCGCCTGCTGCACCACGCGCGCCTCGGGGAGGCGGAACCGGCCCTGGCCCTCACGGTGCACAAGGCGCAGGGCAGCCAGTACCAGCGGGTGCTGCTGCTGGTGCCCGCCAGCCGCCACAGCGATCCGCGCCTGCTCTACACCGGCCTCACCCGCGCCCGCCAGGCGGTGCTGCTGGTCACACCGGAGCAGGCTCCCTAGCCTCGGGCCATGGCCAACCGCGTGGAACGCCCCTGGGGCTGGTTTGAATCCCTGGGCAGCGGCGAGGGCTACCAGGTGAAACGGCTCTGCATCCGCGCCGGGCAGCGCATCAGCCTGCAGCGCCACCGCCACCGGCTGGAGCACTGGGTGGTGGTGGCCGGCGATGGCGAACTGGAGTGCGCGGGCCAGCGGCTGGCGGCCACCCCCGGCACCACCCTGGAGGTGCCCTGCGGCGCCGTGCACCGCGCCAGCGCCGGCGGCAGCGATCTGCTGATCGTGGAGGTGCAGCGCGGCAGCCTGCTCAGCGAAGACGACATCGAGCGCCTCGAAGACGACTACGCCCGTGCCGTTTCAGCTGGGTGATAGGGTCACATCTCACCCTTTGTGTAGGGCAAGGCAGTTCTTTCGACGTGAAGGAGCAGCGCCCGCGACCACCGGCCGACCCACGTGCCGCTGCTTCGCCACCCGCTGCGTTCCACCGCACGTCTTCGCCACCAGCCACCGTCCACGGGCCTGTCGCCAGACAGCTCCGCTGACGGATTCAGGGCGTGGCTTCCAGGGTGTCTGCCGGCCTGTCGACGAAGGACTTCCCAGGCCCAGCCCTTCCAACCTTGACCCATACCGCTTGCGAGAGCTTTGAAAGCTCTGTGGATTTGCGCGCCACGCTGGACACCCAGTCGGTGGATCTGAGCGCCCTTGATCTGGTGCCCGCCGCCACCGAGCCCGACCCCGAGGCCGGCGCCGACGCGATCAGCACCACGGTGATCGACGTGCCGGCCACCCCAGCCCCAGCCACCAGCGGCTTTGCCGCCTTCGGCTTTGCGCCGGAGCTGCTGGAGGCCCTGGAAGCCATCGGCTACCAAGAGCCCTCCCCGATCCAGAAGGCCGCCATCCCCGAGCTGCTGCTGGGGCGCGACCTGGTGGGCCAGGCGCAAACCGGCACTGGCAAAACCGCTGCCTTCGCCCTGCCGCTGCTGGCGGGCCTCGACCCCACCCAGCGCTCCCCCCAGGTGCTGGTGCTCTGCCCCACCCGCGAGCTGGCCATCCAGGTGGCCGATTCATTCAGCAGCTACGCCGCCAAGATGCCCCAGCTGCGGGTGCTGCCGATCTACGGCGGTTCCGACTTCCGCGACCAGATCGCCCGCCTCAAGCGCGGTGTGCAGATCGTGGTGGGCACCCCCGGCCGCGTGATGGATCACATGCGCCAGGGCACCCTCAACCTCTCCGGGCTGCGCAGCCTGGTGCTGGATGAGGCCGATGAAATGCTGCGCATGGGCTTCATCG
>JBIKKZ010000189.1:0-3761 GCA_044360095.1 Vulcanococcus sp.
CAGCCCACGCGCACGGCGTGGCCGATCACCACATCGAGGGCCAGGTCGTCGTCGAATCGCACTTGCGGGTTGGCATCCACAAAGGCGATCAGGGTCACCAGGGTTTCGATGCACAGCCGCCGGTATTCCGGCGCCTCGATCTTGCTGAGCAGGTGCTCCACCAGGCTGGCGAAGTTGCGCTCGCCAGGTGTTTTCTCGCTGAGCAGCGGCGCGCTCTCCAGCCGGTTGCGGCGCTCGAGCTTGTCGCCGATCACCAGGCCGCGGCAGTGGTGCAGCAGATCCCAGATGCCCGGGTGGAAGTTGCGGGGCACCTGCTGCAGGGCCCCCATGCGCATGCGGTGCTGCAGCCAACAGCCCCCCTTGGGCAGCTCCTCCAGCGGGTCGGGGGCTTCCCAGCGCACACGGCCGCTCACGTGCAGTTTCTCCTTGCGTTGTAGGGCGGCCTTGGCGTGCTCCACATCACGCATCACCTGCTGCAGCCGGCGGCGGATGGCGTGGGGCGGTTCATCGCACAGTGCCTCGAAGGCGTCGCTCGGAGCCAGGTCGCGTTCGCTGGCCAGCTCGCTGGTGAGCAGCAGCAGCAGTTGGCCCAGCTGGATCGTGAGCGTGCCGCTGAGCAGGGCCGGTTTGCGCCGGGCCAGGCCGTCCACCGCCAGCAGCAGCTCCTGCTGCAGCACCCATTCGCGCCCGTCTTCGCCGCTGAAGCGCTGGATCATGGCCGCGATCGCCAGGCTGCCCTGCGGCTGCGACAGCAGCGAATCGTGGGTGTAGTTGCGGCCCACCACCACCTGCTTCTGGCGCACCAGCAGGTCGGTTAGGGCGTCCTCCAGTTGGGGGTGCACCAGGCCCAGGGAGCCGGCGCAGCGGCGCACCACGTTCCAATCGGCCTCCGCCAAGGCTCGGCGGTAGATCTCCTCCAGCAGCGCCTGGGGGGTGGCGGCCTGGCCGCCGGGGCCCTCCAGTGGGGCGTCCAGCCCCAGCCGCTGCACCAGCTGCTCTAGCAGTTCGGCCTGCTCCGGCAGGGAGGTGCTGTTCCACAGGCGCGCGGTGAGGCGCTCGAGCGGTGATTCCTCCAACTCCTGCTCTTCAGCGGGGGTCAGCGGCTCGTGGCCCGTGCTGGCCCGCAGCAACGCTGGCGGTGGGCTGGGGGCCGCGCTGGCGTGGGGCTGGGCCTGGGGCGGCAGCTCGGCCCACTGGGCCTGCTCGATCAGCTCCGGCAGCGGCGCCAGCTGCACGGCCACCCCATCCAGCAGGCCGCTGCGCAGCCGTTCTCCCAGCCGCAGGAAGGTGCCTGGGCTGCGCTGGAAGGGCCCCTCCTCCACGGGGATCAGCAGCAGCGGTGCGCCGCTGCCGCGCCAGTGGCGGGCCAGTTGGCTGATTTCGCTCTCCACGGCATCCACCAGCTGCTCCGGGTCGTCGGAGAGGTAGAAGGTGCTCTCCTCCAGCACCGCCGGCAGGAAGGCGAAGGCCTCGCCGCCCTGGCGGTAGAGCCGGGCGGTGACCATCGTTTCCATCCGCAGCGGCGGGTGGCCGCTCAGCCCCAGGCGCGGGTTGGCCCCCACCGCCGCCATGCGCTGCGCCAGCTCCCGAGAGCTGGCCAGCCTGCATTGGCCCGGGCGGGTCACCGCCAGGCCGGCGGCCTCCAGGGCTGCGGCGATGCTTTCGCGGGCCGGCACGAAGCTCACCAGCACCTGCTCGGCCCCGAGGCTGCTGCCCAGGCGCCGGCCGCTGGGGTCGAGATCGTCGGGAAGGATCAGCCCCTGCAACAGCAGGTCCCCCAGCCAGGTGAGGCTCTGGGTCCACAGCAGGGGCACGTTGTCGTTGGGCTGGCGGGGCTGGCTGCCGGGGTTGCGCCGCTCCGCCGCGATCGCCACCTTGGGCACCACGTAGAGCTCGGGGTACAGCTCAACTCCCTCCACCTCCACGGCCACCTGGCTGAGGTGCTGCCGCCATTGCCAGGCCTCGCCCCAGCGTTCTTCGCAGCAGGCGGTGATCAGCTCGTAGGCCAGAAACAGCGGCCACTCACATTCGATGTGCTCGAACTGGGCCAGTTCTTCCCGCTCGTAGTGCAGGCGGGTGTGGTCCTCGAGCACGGTCTGGTGGCCATCGCGGCGGAAGCGCTTGTAGCCGTAGGGGCCCCCCAGTTCGCTGCGGATTTTGTTGCGGGTGCGCTCCACCAGGGCCGGCTCCTCCACGGCCCAGGCGGGGTAACCGATCACCGACAGGCAGGCGGCGTCCACCTCCTTGCTGGCGGATTCCCGCGGCAGCAGGCCGGTGAGGGCCCGGCGCAGCCGCACGATGGCGTCGTGGGGGATGTGCAGGCTGCAGCGGCCATCGCCATGGGGGCCGTAGAGGTCGAGCCCTTCGAGGGCCTCGAGGGCCGCCTTCACCAGGCCGATGGAGCTGGCGTTGCGCTCCGGCAGGCCGTGGTTGCCCTTGTCGCCCCGCTCCCAGATGCCGTAGTCGCGCACCCGGTAGGCGCGGGCCACGTAATACACCAGGTTTTGGATGAAATCACGCTCGTGGCTGGTCTGCACCACCACCAGACCGGAGCGGGTGAGCTGTGCCAGCTGCAGCAGGAATAGGGCGGTGGCGTCCAGTTGCAGATGACCCCAGCCGTCGTCGGGCACCACCGGCTCGCCGCTGGCGGTGTCGTATTTGGCATGCAGGGCATCCAGCGGCGCCAGGCTGTGCTTGAAGCGCTCCACCTTGGGGGCCTGGCGCAGCATCGCGTTGAGCAGGCCACGCATCAGCTGCAGCACGCGCTGCTCCAGCTCGAACACCCGCGTGCTGGCACCGCTCAGGCGGCGGTGGGCCAGGGCTAGCCCCCAGACGCACTGAATCGAATAGACGCAGTCGCGCACCCAGGCATCGCCGTAGTTGCCGTGCACCGTGTGGGCGGTGCTGGCGGGCAACAGGCCGGTGATCGGGTGCTGGCGCTGCAGCACCACCCGCTCGATCTGGGCATCCAGCTGCTGCAGCCGCTGCCAGGCCTCGGCGGCGCTGAGCTGCAGCGGGGCGGCCTGGCCGGCGATCGGAGCGCTGCTGAGGGTCATCGGCGGGGCGGGGCCGCGGCGTTGCCGGCGGTGAGCCATAGATTCTCCCGCGTGGCCTCTGCGCTCGATGGCATCAATGGCGACGGACGCCACCCGCACCGGCTTCTCCGGATCCGATCAACCCCCCTCATGGCAGGTGACGCGGGTGCTCGGGGTGCAGGTGGCCGTGACCTCCAATGTGTTTGCGGCGGCCCTGGAGTTGCGCCAGCGCGGCGGCGGCCAGATCGTGACCCTCAACGCCGAGATGACCATGGCGGCCCGGGCCAACCGGGAGTTGGGCTCCGCCATTGCCGCCGCCGATCTGGTGATCCCCGATGGGGCCGGCGTGGTGTGGGCCCTGGGGCGCCAGGGCTACAGGGTGCGCCGCAGCCCTGGCATTGAGCTGGCGCGAAAACTGCTGGAGTACGCCGCCGCCCACCGCTGGCGGGTGGCGCTGGTGGGGGCCAGCCCGGCGGTGATGGAGCAGCTGGTGGCACGGCTGCGCGCCGAGATTCCGGGGCTGGATCTGGCGTTCACGATCCACGGCTACCAGGATGCGCAGCAGTGGCCTGGCATTGAGCAGGAGCTGCTGGCGGCCAAGCCCGATCTGGTGCTGGCGGCCCTGGGGGTGCCGCGCCAGGAAACCTGGATCCAGCGGCTGCACCCCGGCCAGCCGGGCCTGTGGATGGGGGTGGGCGGCAGCTTCGATGTGTGGTCGGGTGTGAA